>CATPBN010000078.1 GCA_955652635.1 uncultured Gemmatimonadaceae bacterium | reverse complement strand
CCCGTCCATCCACTGAGCCTGTGAGTAGTGGGCGATTTTATCCATCTGTGCCGCATCAGCGGGACGCGCCAGGCGCCATGCGTCAGCCTGCAGCTTTGCGCTCGAATTCGGGTTTACCCAGAACGCTGCACTGGAGATCGGGTTTCCGCCGACGGGAAGTGGTGGCGCCTGTGGCATTGGATCGGGGAAAGGTGCGGGCGAAGTCGGAGTGCTCCCCTTGGACCTTGCGTCGAAAATCGGTGAATTTGGGTTCTCGGAGCAGGCCGCCAACACGACGAGCGCTGCTGCAAATAGCAGTTTTTTTCCAGCCACGCAATTCTCTTTTTGAATGGGGGAGCGGCACGACGCGAACGGCCCGTTCTGCGCGGCCTGAGTTGCTTCAGGCCCCCGTCAGATGGACGCGGTGCCTGCTCCCCAGAGACGGGTTGTGGAGCTGAGCGGTAACAGGCTTCCCGGCCTGATCAAAGCGTTCTGCTTCGCTCTCTTCACCCCAGCAATTCTTCAGAGCTGCGCGACTACTATGACATCGAAGCAAAATCCAGTTACGATCGCGATCGTCAACGGAATCGTCTGGACGGCCGAGCCGTCACACCCCCGGTCCGAAGCCGTAGCGATGAGCGGCGATCGGATTACAGCGGTCGGATCGAACGCGGAGATCCGGGCTCTCGCTGGCCCGTCCGCACGCATCATCGACGCGCGCGGCGGGATGGTAACTCCCGGATTCATAGACTCACACGTCCACTTTCTCATTGGCGGCCTGAGTCTGGCTTCCGTCCAATTGAGGGACGCGCGGACGCCGGCCGAATTCATCTCGCGCATCAAAGCCTTCGCTGCGACGGTCGAGCCCGGAACATGGATCACCGGTGGCGATTGGGATCATCAGAGCTGGGGCGGCGAGCTGCCGCAAACCTCGTGGATCGATTCCGTCACGCCGAACATTCCGGTGTGGATCAACCGACTCGATGGACACATGGCGCTCGCAAACGGCGCGGCAATGCGCGCGGCCAAGATTCCCGCAACTGGCGGCGACATCACTGGTGGAACCATCGTCCGCGACGCATCAGGTCATCCGTCCGGAATATTCAAGGACAACGCGCAGGATCTGATCGATCGAGCGGTGCCCGATCCGTCGCCGGCAATGCAGGACCGTGCGCTGGATGCCGCCATGACTTACGTGAGCGAGCGCGGCGTCACCTCGGTGGATCACATGGGCACGTGGTCCGACCTCGCGGTATTCGAGCGAGCCCACCATGCGGGGAAGCTCCGAACTCGGATTTACGCGGCCGTGCCGCTCTCGAGCTGGGCGAAACTGAGCGACACCGTGGCTGCGCGTGGACGCGGCGACTCCTGGCTCCGAATTGGTGCGCTCAAGGGATTCGTCGATGGCTCACTCGGCTCCCACACCGCGGCGATGATGCAGCCGTTCACCGATGCGCCCGGCGACAGCGGACTTCTGGTGAACACACCAGAAGATCTCTACAGCTGGACTTCGAACGCCGACAAGGCGAAGCTGCACGTCATCGTCCACGCCATTGGTGATCGGGCCATCAAGCTTCAGCTCGATATTTTCGAGCGAGTCGAGCGCGAAAACGGCCCGCGCGATCGCCGATTCCGAATCGAGCATGCACAGCACATTGCACCGGCCGACATTCCTCGCTTCGGTCAACTGGATGTGATCGCGAGTATGCAGCCGTACCACGCGATTGATGACGGACGGTGGGCGGAGAAAGTGATCGGACCCGAGCGAGCTAGGACTACCTATGCATTCCGGTCATTGCGGGATGCGGGCGCGACGCTGGCGTTCGGCAGCGATTGGTTCGTCGCGCCTCCCACGCCGCTCGAAGGGATCTACGCGGCAGTCACCAGACGCACCCTCGACGATAAGCATCCCGGTGGCTGGGTCCCCGAGCAGAAGATCGGCGTAGAGGATGCATTGCGTGCCTACACGACCGGCGGAGCCTATGCGTCCTTCGAGGAGGAAGAAAAGGGCTCCCTCGCTCCCGGCAAGCTCGCAGATGTAGTAATCATTGATCGCGATCTCACTCGAATTCCTCCAGAAACCATTCGCGAGGCGCGAATCATGTACACGATCGTCGGAGGTCGAGTTGTATTCGATCGCGGCGGCAATCCCTGAGCAATAAAGGATAGGAAGCGCATGGCGTCCAAAACCGAATGTACGTTCTACCGCTGGGACTCGATGAAAAAGGAGCGGGTTTCTGACATGCTCGAGCGTCGGCTGATCACCGGTGAGCGGATGATGCTCGCACACGTGTATCTCAAGAAAGGATGCATCGTTCCGAAGCATTCCCACGAGAACGAGCAGCTCACCTACATCCTCGAGGGAGCACTAAAGTTCTCCATCGGCGAGGACGGGTCGGAGGAGATAACTGTGAGTGCCGGCGAAGTTCTCCTCATTCCCTCGAACGTGCCCCACAAAGCAGAGGCGCTGGAAGAGACGCTCGACGTCGATGTCTTCAGTCCTCCGCGGCAGGATTGGCTGGACAAGAAAGACGACTATCTGAGGCGTTAGAGTGGATCTGGGTCTTCGCGGCAAAGTCGCGCTCGTCGCTGCGAGCAGCAAGGGTCTCGGTCGGGCCGTGGCCGAGGAACTCGCGGCGGAAGGCGCGCACCTGGTGCT
>CATPBN010000077.1 GCA_955652635.1 uncultured Gemmatimonadaceae bacterium | reverse complement strand
CCACGTGACCGTACTGACCCTTGCCGCCCGACTGACGAATGAATTTTCCTTCGACCTTCTCGACGCGCTTTCTGATCGTCTCACGATACGCAACCTGCGGACGGCCGATGTTCGCATCGACCTTGAACTCGCGCTGCATGCGGTCGACGATGATCTCGAGGTGCAGCTCGCCCATTCCGGAGATGATCGTCTGGCCCGTTTCCTGATCGGAGTGCACGTGAAAAGTCGGGTCCTCTTCGGACAGCTTCTGTAGCGCGATCGCCAGCTTGTCCTGATCGGCCTTGGTCTTCGGCTCGATCGCGACATCGATGACCGGATTCGGGAACTTCATCGCCTCGAGGATGATCGGCGAGTCTTCCATCGTCATTGTGTCGCCGGTGCGCGTATCCTTGAGCCCGATCGCGGCCGCAATGTCGCCAGCGAGCACTTCCTCGATCTCCTCGCGTTTGTTGGCGTGCATCTGGAGGAGACGTCCTACCCGTTCCCGCTTGTCCTTCGTCGCATTGAAGACGTAGGAGCCGGAACTCAGAACTCCTGAGTACACACGGAAGAACGTCAGCTTACCAACGAATGGATCGGTCGCAATCTTGAACGCAAGCGCCGAGAACGGCTCATCGTCTTTCGGATGTCGTTCAGCCGGCTCCCCGTTCGGGAGGTGCCCCTCGACGGCGGGAACATCCTCTGGCGAGGGAAGGAAATCAACCACGGCGTCGAGCATCGCCTGCACGCCCTTGTTCTTGAACGCGGCGCCGCAGAGCACGGGGACGATGAAGCCGCCGACGGTCGAGCTCCGAATGGCGTGACGAATCTCGTCGTTGGTGAGCGCTGTGCCTCTGAAATACTTCTCGATGAGGGATTCGTCGTGCGAAACGGCGGCCTCGATCACGTCATGGCGGGCCTTTTCCATCGCCTCGCGATATTGCTCAGGAACTTCTGTAATCTCGAACTTCTTGCCTAGCGATTCGTCGTCGAAGATGTATTGCTTGCGCTCGATGACGTCGATGTGGCCGGTGAAGGTCTCGCCGTTTCCGACGGGGAGCTGGATCGGATAGGCGTTCTTGGTAAGTCGATCACGGATCATTCGCATACAGCGGTCGAAATCAGCTCCGACGCGGTCCATCTTGTTGGCGAAAATGAGGCGCGGCACTTTGTAGCGGTCAGCCTGGCGCCAGACGGTCTCCGTCTGCGGCTCCACGCCGGCTACGGAATCCAGCAGGGTCACGGCACCGTCGAGTACTCGAAGCGAGCGCTCGACTTCGACGGTGAAATCGACGTGTCCCGGTGTGTCGATGATGTTTATGCGGTACTCGATCCCATTGCGCGTCCAGAATGCCGTGGTCGCGGCGGACGTGATCGTGATCCCGCGCTCCTGTTCCTGCTCCATCCAGTCCATCGTCGCGGTGCCTTCATGCACCTCGCCGATTTTGTGGGTTTTGCCGGTGTAGTAGAGGACGCGCTCCGTCATAGTCGTCTTCCCGGCATCGATGTGAGCCATGATGCCGATATTACGGTAGCGGTCGAGCGGGGTATGACGTGCCATGATTTCTGGAAACTCTCTCTATAGAAGCAGCTCGAAACAGTCTGGAGCCGGTGGTCTCAATTCAACAAAAACGCGGGTGGACCATGCGCCCCTGAACGGGACCGGTATCCATCCGCTGCCGCCGGGTGCACCCGCAACTCCTTCACGGGTGGGGACTCGAGGCGCGCCGGCTCTGCCCTAAGGCACCTGACCGGCGATTGAATTTTTTTCATTCTGGCAGGCAATTTTTTTCATTCTGGCAGGCGCGGTAAGCTGCGTTCCGCCATAGCCTTGTAAAGGTATTCCGGAACGCGCCTAAGTCAAGGCGACCTACTCGTTCCGGGCACGTCGCCTGGCTCGCAGCCAAGAGCTTCAAATCGCGTCGAGGACGCCGCGAACGAGTCGGGCCAGACTCTTTGCCGTGAAAGGCTTCTGAAGGAACGTAACGCTCGAGTCTATGAGGCCGCGCCTGATGATATCGTCGTCCGTATATCCGGACATGTACACCACAGGAATCGCTGGGACAGCCATTTAGCGCTTCCACGAACTCGCGGCCATTCATGCCTGGCATCACGACGTCCGTGACCACGAGATCTATCTGCTGGTTTGGCATCGATGCGATCCGGAGCGCATCCCCGCCGTTGCGGGCCGGCAGGACCTTGTACCCGCGCTTCTGAAGAATATGCTGCGCCAGATCGAGCACTGAATTCTCATCCTCGACCAGGAGGATCGTCTCTGACCCGAATCCTTGATCTCTGGCTCTTCCAGTTTCGGCAGCGCCGAATCCACGGCCGCTGCAATGGGAAACAGGATGCGAAACTTCGTTCCCTTTCCGGGCGCGGTCTCCACGGAGATGGAGGCGCCCGACTGCTTTACGATTCCGTAAACCGTCGCCAGACCCAATCCCGTTCCCCCGCCACCCTTGGTGGTGTAAAAAGGCTCGAAGATTTGCGACGCAGTCGACTCGTCCATCCCGCATCCAGTATCGGTGACTTCCAGTCGCACAAAGTCACCCTCCGATGATGTCCCAGCAGCGTTACCAGAGTCCGCTGACGGATTCATTGCCGGTCCGAATGGTGAGGTGACCCCCCGAAGGCATCGCATCCCGTGCATTGAGGGAAAGGTTCATTAGAACCTGCTGAACCTGCCCCGGGTCGGCCATCGCGCGCCCGAGCATTTCTCCGTGAACAAGATTAACGTGGATATCCTCGCCGATCAGCCGGGGTAACGTCGGCGCGACATCCTCAAGCGCAGAATTGAGATCCACCACCTGCGGATGCAGCAGCGGCTGAAGGCGAGCAGCTGTCGGGTGAGGTCGGCGGCGCGCTCCTGTGCTTTGCTGATCTCGTGAATCTCCACCTGGACGACGCGCCCCTGCCGCTCCAGGTAATGAAGATCTACTTCCTGTTCGTTCGTGAGGTTCGGAGCACCGACGAGGAATTCGATCCTCCCGGAGATTACTGTAAGAAGGTTGTTGAAGTCGTGAGCCGTCCAATTGATTCCATCTTTTGCGCCTGGCGAAGCTGATGCTCGAGCTCGCGGCGTTCCGTGACGTCGCGAAAGCTCCACACTCTTCCCACGGTTTCGCCGCGGATTCGCTGCGGATTCGCTGCGGAAGGGAGTAGCGTTCGAAAATGCGCCCGTCCTTGAGATGCAAAACGTCGAAGCTCTTCTCTTCCGGCTGGCTATATAACTGCGTGATCTTGTCGCGGAACTGTTCCGGCTCTTGCAATTGGCCCAAGAGAAAGTCAAGCGTCTCACCATCGCCTCTCGATGCCTGGATATGCATCGGAATTCCCCACAGCTCCAGAACTTCTTGTTCATGCGTTCGGTCTTTCCGCGTCCGTCCGAAACAAGAATCCCGTCGGCGGTGGATTCAAGGGTGGCCGTGAGAGCGGAGAGCGCGCGGCTCAATTCCTGAGCACGGAGCTCTTCTGTGTGTGTACTGGGGTCGCCATTTCGGGAGCCTTTAGCTTCTCCGCCGCGCCCGGGAGCAGGATTCGCGAGAAGAGATTCGCGAAGAATCGCGGCGACTGAGCGGCCAGAATAGGGCCGATCGGGGATCTCATCATTAGGACGACTCAGAAGCCCTTTCTGGTCGGGATCCTTGTTCGACTGAGGCATTCCTCAGCTATTGGTAATCCCCTTGGGCCGCATGAGCCGGTAGAGCGGCCAGCTCGCCCCCAAAAGCAGCAGCGAGTAGACACTGTTTCGCGTGTCCGCTGCCACCGCACCCACCAGGAAGGCGACTGAAAGCACGAACACGCCCCCAGTCGTCCAGGGATGACCTTTAGCCATTAAGGGACGTGCAGTCTGGGGCTCCTTCCTTCGAAGAATCAGAAGACTCGCGAATGTGAGCGTGTAATTCGCCACAAAGAAAAAGGCCGTGATCGCCAGAACCAGCTCGAAAGTTCCCGTAATCACGAGCGCCAGTGACACGATGGCGCTCAACAACAATCCAACCGATGGGGTTCCACCACGATTCACGTAGTCCGCTGAGGCCAGAAACCCCAAAGCTCCAAGACGATATAGAACCCGCGACGCCATGAGCTGATACGCGTTGACGGCGCTCAGCAGAGAGATGATCATGATCGAGCGCAAAACGGTGTCGCCGTGAATTCCAAAGACCTCTCGCGCCGCGGAGCCCGCGACCAGCGGGTCTCCGGCCATTCTGGAGAGGGGAAGCACGTACAGGAACGCGAGGTTCACCAGAACGTAGAGGAGACCAACTGCTATCACTCCACCGAAGATGCTACGCGGGATCTCCTTCGTCGGGTTCCGTACCTCACCCGAGAAATAGGTGATCGCATAGTATCCGTCGTAAGTGAAGATCACTGCTTGCATCGAAAGAACGAGCGCGGTGACGAGAGCGAGTCCATGCGGTGCGGTGAGGAGCGCAGCGTCGGTGGCCTGGGCCGAGAAGCCGCGACCCGACACAAAGCAGGCAATGATGAGAACGACGAACGCCCCTGTCTTTGCGATTGCGGTGAGCATCTGCGTTCTGCTCCCCGATGTGATCCCGATCCATTGAAGGAGAGCGAAAGCGATTATCACTCCAGATCCGATCGTCGTCTCTGCTCCCTCCGGCCAACCGAAGAGCAGCGCGCAGTATTCACCGATGACGATTGCCGCTAACGACATGCTGCTGCACGTCGATAGCCAATCGCTCCAGCCAATGACGAATCCCGCATAAGGACCCATGGCCCGACGCACGAAGACGGTGAATCCGCCGGATTCCGGCATCATCGTCCCCAGCTCGGCCAGCGTATTGGCGCCCAACGCAGCGTAAACGGCGCCCATCACCCAGACACTCAGGAAGAGCGGGACACTTGGGAGGTGTCGGGCAATTTCACCGGGAGTCCGAAGAATTCCCGATCCGACTGTGTTGCCGATGATTACCGAGAGTCCAAAAACGACTCCAAGTACGGCGAGAAGGCTGCGCGTCGGTCGAGCGACGGGTGCACTCTTCGACTCACCCGCCTCCGCTGGCTGCGTCACGCGCGAGGCGTCAGTCGCGAAGATCCATTCGTTGCAAGCGGTCTCTCCATGAAGTCAGCGAGCAGCTCGTGAAAATGATGCGTCCCCACCTCTCGGCGCTCAGAGTACCTGCCGCGGTCGTACAGACGGGAGCGTACGCCGCGCTGCACCGATTCGACGACCCCTTCGTCCTCCATCTCGACGAGATGGAGTCCCGCTCCAACGCCGCTCTCCCTGAGCGATGCGTGCCACACGTAGGAGTGGAACGAAACCTTGGTGCGACCCGCCGCGAGGGGCGTGACGACGTTGAGCGACAGCCCCCACGGGTAGAAGTTGAACATGGTGTTCGGAAACAGCCAGAAATAGAACGCGCCGACGCGCTCCTTTGCGTTCGGATGATCCTTCGGCAGTTCGAACGCGGGCTCGCCTTGCTTCGCGATCCCGAGCTGCAGGTTTCCCCAGCGGAATCGCTCGGTTCTATACCCGGAGTAATCGAGCTGCTCCGCCAATCCCGCGTGCACGTACGGAATGTGGAACTCTTCCAGGTAGTTGTCGCAGTAGAGCGCCCAGTTGGCGTTGATGAGATAGTCCATTGAAGTCGCGGTGTCGCGCACGAAATCGTCGAGCGGCATCCACGACACGCGATCGCGAACAGGGGCGATCCATTCATCGAACGGCATTTCAGGTGCGAGTCCGCTGAAAAGCAGCGGCCCCAGTCGCTCGAGCGTCAGCTGCGGGAGATTGTCCTTCTCCGATGGAAACTCGACGGTCGTGTCGAATTCGGGCATCGATACGAACTTGCCGTCGAGGGAGTACTTGCGTCCGTGGTATCTGCAGCGGAGAGACCGGGCGTGTCCCTCACCCTCGACGACGATGGCGCCGCGGTGGGTGCAGACGTTCGACAGACAGCGGACCGTTCCTTCGTCGTCAGCGGTAAGCACAAGCGGCTCGTTGAGACACCCTTCGAGGAGCGTGAACGGCGAAACCCGCCCTGGAGCCTTCACGCGCGCGGAGTCTCCGATCCACTGCCAGCTGCGCGCGAAGACGCGGTCCTTCTGCAGCTCGAAGTACTCCGGATCAGAATACACGCGAGCTGGGAGCGTCGAGGCGCGACGGATGTCCTTGTCTATCTCAAAATCACGGATGGTCATCTGGGCGAATCTAGGTTTGGGTTGCGCTCACGCCAGAGGCCGTCTCTCGACTAACTGCAACTGAAGTGGAATCACTAGAGCTTGCACAACCCACCGTACGTCTCCGGCCTCCGGTCCCGGTAAAACTGCCAGATATTCCTGACCTCGCGGATCTTATCGAGATCGAGCTCCGCCGTGAGCAGCTCATCGCGGTCACGCGATGCCTGCGCCACAATCTGCCCGCGAGGATCGCAGAAGTAGCTCTGCCCGTAAAACTCACCGATGTTCCAGGGCTTCTCGAATCCCACGCGGTTTATTGCGCCGACAAAAAAAGCGTTCGCCACTGCGTGCGCTGGCTGCTCGAGTTT
>CATPBN010000076.1 GCA_955652635.1 uncultured Gemmatimonadaceae bacterium | reverse complement strand
GGTTTATTTCGCCCGACGCGTCGTTGACCGTCATGTCAGCGCCGAGATTCTCTATCAGAAGATTGGCAGAGCTTATTAGAGATGGTGCGGCTGCGAACGCCGCTCCGTGTAATTGTCGCTTCACTGATCACTCCATCGGTTGTGAGGAGGTTAGACACCCCTTGTCCCCTACGGTATGAAGCCTGTCTTGTTTCAGGGCTGGTGCCGAGCGATGGCTAGCTCACGGATGGTCCGGCGAGTAGACTTTCGGTAATACCGCTCCGGGGAGTGAGGCATGTCTGCTCGAGCTCGCATGAAAACGTGGGTACTGGGCGCCGTCGCATTGATTGCGGCAACTGGCGTCGCGCAGGGTCAGCAGAGTGCAGTCGCCGCGACCGCCTCGACCGGTCCAGGTATCCGAGACGTCGCTCCGGATTTCGCCCTTGCCGGTGCGACGCGGTACGGGTTGCTCAAGACTCCCGTTCGCCTTTCAGACTATCGAGGCCGAACGGTGGTTCTGGCATTCTTCTACCAGGCGCGAACCAAGGGCTGAACGATCCAAATGGAGGCGTACCGTGATCAGTACGCCACGCTCTTCAACAACGGCCGCAACGTCGCGGTGATCGGAATCAGCGTCGATGCTGACACCACGCTGGCTTCATGGGCGCGCGAAGAGGATTTTCCGATCGTTTTCGCGAGTGATCCAGGCAGCAAGGTTGGGCAACTGTACGGCGCCTACGATGCCAAGAACAAAGTGGACAACCGGTCTTTGTACGTGGTGGGGCCCGACGGACGCATCGCTTACGTGACCAAGCCGTTCAAGGTATTGACTCCGTCGGCGTACACCGACCTCGCGGCGATAGTCGACAGCCTCGCTCCGCCACCCAGGCTGGATTCAGCGAAATAGAAAAGGGCCGCGGAGTTCTCCGCGGCCCTTCTTGCGACTTGACCGGGCGCCACGAACGCGCGGCGCTAGAGCGCTTTTTTCAGTGCCGCATCCAGGTTTTGCTTTCCACCCAGTCCGGTGTAAACCACTTTCCCCGTTTTGTCGAGGACAACCACGTAGGAAGTGGCCGGAGCGTCAAATGCGCCGGCGGCCTTTCCTTCGGTGTCGTAATACGTGTCGTGTGGAAGCGGATGCGCGGCAAGAAATCGCCTGACTTTCTCCGGTGATTGATTAATCGCCACCGCGAGCGCGACGAACTTGACTCGCTTCCCGTATTTCTTTTCCGAATCGAGAAGCGTGGGCATCAGCTCGCGGCAGTTCGGGCACCACGTCGCCCAGAACTCGATCAGCATCGGTGTCTTGCCAATGTATTGGCCGAGGTCGACGGACTTTCCGTCGAGGGCATTGACCGTTACCGCTGGCGCTCGCGAGCCAACCTCGATGCCAAGATCCTGCGCGGTGACGGGAGCGGCAACAAACAGCCCAGACGCAATGGCTGTGGCGACAGAAACTCGTTTGACTGACCTGAGGACTGGAAAGACCATTCCGGAGTATCCGACCTGAGTGTAAGGCTATTAGATGAGAAGCTGTCCCATCTGCACAAGGTAATACTCCGCTACGGCCAACATGATCATGGCGAAGAGTCTTTTCACCCACACCATCCATTCGCCCGCTCGCGGAAGTCGCGCCAGAGTTCCGCTGAAGAGTCCGACGATGATCAGCAGCGTGCACATCCCGAGCGAGAACACAAAGAGGTAGATGAACCCGAGAATTCCGCTCTTGGTGGCGGTTACCCATGTGAGAACAGCCGCCATCACCGGGGCGGAGCACGGCGCGGCGACGAGTCCCGAAGCGGCTCCCATGACGAATACGCCGTAAAGGCTCCCCCCCTCGCCCGCAGTTGCCGCGCGCGTCAGGAGCCAAGTGGGCACGCGCACCGGGATGACGTCGAGCATCGCGAGCGCAGCAATGACCAGGAGATTCGCCATCGCGAAGTAAACCCACGGATTTGTGCTGATCGAACCAAACAGCGTGCCCGTGAGTCCCGCGAACAAGCCTATCGAAGCATATGCGAGTGCGAGGCCGAGCACATAGGTGAGCGTGAGTAACACGATGCGCGATCTCGCGCGCGGCGCGTCGCCGACTGAGCTACCCCCGACGATGGCCGCGGTGATCGGAATCATTGGATAGATGCAGGGAGCGAGGCTGGTCAACACCCCTGCGATAAACAGGACAGGCAGCGCCGTGAAGGGACTCGACGAGAGCTGTGCTGAAATGTGCGAGAAATCCACGATCGTCCGGATGCGAAAGAGGGATGCTATTTCCGCGCACCCCTCTTCGCAATGATTCCGGTTCCTGGCGCGATCTATTTCTTCGTCAGCAGCTGCTCAAACAGGTCAAGCGCTCGCGGGTCACCCGACTGCCCGAGCCAGAAGAGAGCTTTCTTCCGGATCTCGGGATCCTTGTTCGTCTTGGCGATGGCGATCAAAGCCGGCACACCCTCGTCGCGGGGACGCTGCGACAATGCAAACACGGCTTGCTCGCGCACTTCCCGGTCGACGCTGTTGTCGACAACGAGCGAGCTGAGATTGGCTGTGGCCGCGTCACCCGCCGCCTGCCCGAGCCAGAACACCGATTGGGTGCGACTCTCCCGAGGCAGGTCCGGATTGCGCGCGATCTTTATGAGTCTGGGCCAGATCTCCGCGCTGTCCGCGATAGTCGCCGGAAAGATCGCTTTCTTTCCAACGCTTCCTCTGTTGCTCTCCACGATCGAGAGCAGATAGTCAGCTGCTTCCGGAGCGGCCACAGTCCCGAGGTCCACCACATCCGAGCCCCCAGGCCGCCAGCGACCTCCGACATAGAACCGCAGGTCAGTGAGCTCTCCGCCTCGCCTGTCGAGCACGACGCGGGCGGGACCCAGACTGCAGTCTGTTTCCCACTCGACGTCGCGCGACGTATTCCAGTTGTCGCCCCACGTCGTCCTGCTTCTGCCGTTCGAGCGCATGATCGAGTTGCCGCTGCCGCAGATTCCCGGCTTTGCAGCGAACGTCATCCGCACCGTGCCATTCGAGACGCGAGCGATTCTGCTTGCGATGCCCTGCGCCATCGCGACCCGCGCGACGCCGCACAGAGCTGCGAGGACGACGGCCGTCGTCCCCGCCAGCGATGTCATTGGGAGTGATTTCATTTGTTGATCAAATCGATGAGGAATTGTTGCACGCGTGGATCGTGGGACTGCCCCAGCCAGAAGATTGCCTTCTTGCGCAGCTCCGCGTCCTTCTCGTTCTTGGCGATGTCGAACATCTTGTCCATCGCGGCCGGATCGTGCTGGCGCTGCGAGAGCACGAAGATGATCTGCTCCTTCATCTCGGTATCGTTCATCCGGTCGTAGAGCTTCGACATCTCCGATATCGCAACTCCTGACTGTCCTGCCCAGAAGAGCGCTTTCTTCCGCAGCTCGATGCTTTCCTTCGAGTTGACAGCGATGTTCATCAGCCACTGCTCGTTTCCAGCTCCACGTTGTTGCGACAGCGAGAAGAGAATCTTTTCCTTCAGATCTTCGCTGGTGAGCCGCGAATAGAGGTTGCGCAGGAACTCGGTATTCTCCGTCGAGCGCCGCTGGCCGAGCCAGAAGATCGCCTTTTCGCGCAGATCGCCGTTCTCGCTCTCACGCGCGGCGAAGTCGCGGAGAGCCTGCTGCGCCCTCGGCTCGTTCTGCTGGGAAAGAGAGAACAGGGCCTTCTCTTTGATGTTCTCGTCGCCGTTGCCCTTGAGAATCTCCTCGAGGAGTCCTGTCGATCCGGGGACCTGGTACAGCCAGAACACGGCCTGCTCCCGAACTTCCTGGTCGGGATCGCTGCGTGCCACACTCATGAGAATGTTCGCGGTCTGATCCGTTCTCTTCTGGGAAACGAGGAACACCGCTTTCCGGCGCAATGCCACCGAACACGGATCGCGACGGGCAAGAACCTTTTGGAGAATCGGCATCGCGCGCTCCGCGTCCATCTGCAGGAGCGCGTTGAGCGCAGCGATGCGGTCATCGGTGCCCTCGTCGGCATCCGGAGAGCAGTTACGCCCCTGGCCCGCGACCCGCGTCTCACTGCCAGCGGCATCGCTGTCGCCCTGTGCTTTACGATCGATGGACGCGGCGCAGGACTCGTCTCCGCGCTGGGCAAGCTCGCCGCACACACGCGTGAGCAACGGGTCTCCGTCCTTCTTGGCGATCGCGGGAAAGCGCTGTTTCAGCAAGGTCAGACGATCGCGGGCGGTGCTGAGGTCTTCGTCGCCGCCGCTGCGATATAGCGAGTACGCCTCGAAGTAGAGCGATTGTCCGGCATAAGCCGACTGCGGGTACCGCTCAGGAATGCTGTGAAAGATATCCGCCGCCCGCTTGTAGTCGCCGCGCGACATCGCTTCGCGCGCCAGGCGATAGAGTGAATCAGCTGGATCCGCTTTCGCCCACGGCACAGGCGGCAGCGGGTCCGATTGGTCGCCAAATGACGCGAATGCGCTGGTCAGCTGAGCGTCCCTGCTCGCGAGAGCGTACGCGCTGACCGAAGAAGGTGATGAAGGCTGTCTGGTGGGAGACTTGGCAACTCCGAATCCAGCCGAGGAAATTATTGCTGCTGCTGTGAGTATCGTTCTCATTGTCATTGAAGTGGTCTCAACTGCCGCGCTGCGATCCCGCGGGAATCGCGGTGCGCAGCCTCGCCATTACGTGGTCCTGCTGTAGAGTCTTTTCGATCAGCTCTCGATCCTGAGGCGTGCTTCCGGGAGATAGCTGGACGATCTGGACCAGAACCAGCTCGAGATCTTCCAGCAGCGGACGACGCTGTGGATCGTTTGCGACGGGAGAATCCAGTAGTAGACGGGTGTTGCTCAGGAGCTCGCGCGCCCATGATCCGAGCTGCGCGTCCATTTGCTGATCTGCGGTCGAGCGCGTTCTGAACGAAGTAAGAAG
>CATPBN010000075.1 GCA_955652635.1 uncultured Gemmatimonadaceae bacterium | reverse complement strand
GCGCACAACCGATGAGCTTTCCTCGCGCCCGTCAAGGCCCAGCCGAGAACGAAAATCATTGCGTGGGGCGGGGTTCGGTGAGAGAATGAAGGGCAAGTTGACCTCTTCATTCGCTGTGTCCCGCCCCCTTAGGCCAGTCGGCGACTTTCTGCAGCGCGTGCTGCGACGGTCGAAGCCCACCCCGTCCGCGGAGGTCACGGCAGCCGCTCCCCCAACCCGACAAAACGGCTCCGACACCGAGCGACGACTGAGCTTCATGCTGGAGTCGGTACCGGTCAATTTGTGGTCCACCGACGCGCGGCTCAACATCACCTTCTCACAGGGAGCGGGTCTCAATCTGATCGGAACGAGCGGCAGCGATCAGGTGGGGATGACACTTTATGAGGTTTTGAAAACCCGCGATCCGGGGTTCACGCCCCTCGCCGCACATCTACGAGCCCTTCAGGGTGAGCTGGTGCGGTACGAAGTGGATTGGCGCGGGAGATCGTTCGAGACACGTATCGAGCCATTGCGCAGCGGCGACGGACACATTTCGGGAACGGTCGGGATCGCAATCGACATCACCGACCGGAAGACCCTCTACGAGGCGCTCGAGAAACAGAACGTGTACTTCGCTTCCTTGTTCGAGAGCGCCCCGGAGGCCATCGCGATCCTCGATCAGCACGATCGGATAATGCGCATCAACGGCGAGTTCACCGCGTTGTTTGGCTACTCCGACGTGGAAGCCATTGGCAAAGTCATCAATGATCTCATCGTTCCCGAAGAGTTCGCCGAAGAAGGCATAACGCTGTGTACAAGAGTTGCCGCAGGCGAGGGCGTCAGGGCTGAGTCAATACGCCGTCACAAGGATGGCCACACCTTCTGGGTTTCGATCTCTGCCACGCGCTTCAGCGCCGGGGACGAGCCGGGCAGGGTGTACGCGATGTACCAGGACATCTCCGCCAGGAAGCGCACCGAAGACGACCTCCGCGCGTTGCTCATGGTGGACGAGCTTACAGGTCTTCCGAACCGCCGCGCGTTCATCACACTCTCTGAGCAAGGGCTCAAGCTGGCGGTGCGCATGGAGCGCGACGTCCTGATGATCTTCATCGATGTCGATCACCTCAAGTACATCAACGACACGTGGGGACACCTTGCTGGAGATCGAGCGCTCATCGACACCGCGCGTGTATTGAAGGACAGCTGCCGCGAGGCGGACATTCTGGCCAGGCTCGGCGGCGACGAGTTCGTGGCACTAATGATCGTGGATTCCGATCAGACCGCGGAGCTCGTCTGTGAGCGCATCCAGGCGCGGGTCGAGGCGCACAACCTCGAGAATCCGCGCGGACACCCGCTATCGCTCAGCGTTGGTGCTACGCGGACGAAGTCCGAGGGAACGATGCTGGCGGATCTGCTGGCTCAGGCCGACACGGCACTCTACGAGCAGAAGCGAGGACGCGGCCGCCCTCAAGCGCTCTCGCGATAGTACTCAGCAAGGCACCAGGTCACCATATCGGCCAGAAGCACCTGCGTGCGCTCTGATGACGGAAAGCGCGCGCCGATCTCGTGAACCATGCTCTGCGCCGCCCGCACGACACCCTCGCCAGTCTCGCCGGCCTCTTTCATCTCAGACACGTAGATACAGACGGCGGCTTGCAGATCTTCCTTCGAGTATACACCCGCGGAAAAAACAGCCGCCAGCGCTTTGGCCAGATTGATGTAAGCCTTGCTTTGCGCATTCCGCGCGGCTCTCTCGCCGCGCTTCGATCCCGCTCGCTGACGCTCAGGACGACCTGTCATGTGTTGAACGTGTGAACGGTCGCCCTGAGTGTCAAGAGAATTTGAGCTACGGGAGCGCTCGGATTACGCCGCAGGCGATGCGCGGGCCGCTGTTCCCCGAAGGCTGCGAAACCTGATCGTCAGCATTTGCGTGAACGACAATGGAGCTTCCATTCGCGTCGAAGAGCGAAAGCGTCCCTGGAGTGAGGGTGACGCGATCAGTGCTGAAAGCAACATGTCCGACGCCACTTGCCGGAATGACGATGTTGGGAGCGTCGCCGGCGTGCGGCCCGAGAGCGTTGCTCAATCCGTGTTGCTTGCCGAGCGGGTTGTAGTGCGCGCCGGCCGTCGAGAAGGCCGTGGCGCCGCCCTCGCATTTCGCCACCTCGTGGAAATGAATGCCGTGCGTCCCGGGTGGCAGAGCAAGACTCGCAATATCGACGTTTACCAGCCCGTTCGGGTCCTGCCACAGTTCAGCGGTGCCGATCGGAGCGCCGTTGATGTCGTAGATGATCGCGCTCGCCCGAGAAACGGCGTTGGCCATGCGCGACGCCGATGCGCAGGCGCCGCAGAGGGCGATCGTGATCAAGAAGGTGAATACAACGTGCTTGTGGGGGAGTCTCATCTTCCGCTCCGTCTAGAGGTATTAGTTCCTGGCGCTAACGATCGCGGATCTTGAATCGGGTCCAGATAACGATCGTGGTGCAACCTCCGGTCCCGCGCGAAAATTGAGCCGGAACCTGCGAACCCTGATAAACCTCCACGGCCACTACCTCGGGCGCATTGACGAATTGATTGACGTCGCCCGGCTCCACTGACTGCCATGGCACGTCGTCGACGAAATACTGGACGCAATCCCCCAGGCCGACGTTGCGGGAGCTCGAGACGACGTCACCGTCGGGCGAACTCGTAATACGGAGCCCGGGTGCCGTTCGGAGAATGTCCGTCACATAGTTCGGATGCCTGTCCTTGAGCTGGTCCGGCCCAATGTAGTATCCCATCCCAGTTTTTTGTCGCTGGCTGAATCCGACGCGGTCGAGGTTCGCCGCGCGTCGCGCATTCACGACTACCGGGTCGATCATCGCCACGAACTTGGGCAGCTTGATCGTTACGCGCTGCGCCTGCCTCGAAGTCAGATCCACAGCCACCGTTTGCGCGCCGAAGCCGAGATGACGCGCCAGAAGCACCTGGCTGCCCGACGGCAGCCTGGTAATCGTAAATTCGCCCTTGTCGTTTGTCATGACGACTTGGTCCGTACCAACCACTTCGACTCTGCTCCCGGCGTTCGCGACGGCGCCCTCGAGCACAACGCGTCCGGAGACCGTCGCGTTGCCGACCTTCGCTCCGGAGTCTATTCGGGATAGAAGCAGTGTACGGGCGAACAGCTCGGACTCCTCCTCGCCCAGGGCCACGGGAATCTCGGCCGTGACCGACTTGCCGCGTTTTGCCTGGAGCGTCGCCTGCATTGAGTTCGGCAATCCGCAAAGCCGGAACGCGCCGGTTGCGTCGGTGCTGTCGTAGATTACGTGCGGTGTCCGTCGTACGCCGGTCTGTTTGGATACGTCGATTTGCGACCATGCAATCGAGACTTCGGCGCCAGCTACCGGCAGAAGCGTCTCCGGATCGTGTACCTGCCCGATCACGGCGGAAGTGCCCTGCGCGCGGGGACGGACCGGACACGCTCGACGAATGATCGTGGCCGCTGAAGGGACAGCCAAGACAATGAAGGTGGCGCTGTCGGGACCGACGTGGAATGGCTTGGTCGCGATCGTGAGGCCGAGAGTGTCCAGAAGCGGATGAAAGACGCCGACCTGGTACGTTCCCGGCGGCAGACTGTCGATCCGGAACTTGCCGAGTGAATCAGTAACGATCGTTGCGTTGATTCCCTCGATCATGACATCCGCGCCCGTTAGAAATCGCCCGTTCAGGCTATCGATGACGACACCGGCGATCTCGGCCGTTCCCGCCTTGCCGGTCACAGCTGGTATCGGGAGTGGCTTCTTTTGCGCGCCCAATTGCCCACTAGCGAAGAGAACTCCCAGCAATGAAAGCAGTCGAACTGTGCGTGGTGATCGCATCAATCTTCCAGGGCGGGTTCGTATGCGCTTTCAGACTGCGGAGCCAGGTGGCTGTTTCCGCTAATCAGGCGCGCGCACGTATTCCACCGGAGAATGGCGTCGTCGTTGCCCGGAGGGCGAATTGCTTCGGCGCGCTCGTACCAGTTCATCGCGTCGCGGAGCGCGTCGTACGCCATTGCGCCGCTTCCCATCCCGCCGCGGTGGAGCAGAGCCTGCCCACTTCTCTCCGACGTGATGCCTGTGTAGTACGCGCGCTGGTAGGCATCGGTAATCCGTGGCAGCGTCTCGCGCACTGTTTTCATGGCGTGTCCGTGTCCCTCGACGAGCTGATCGGTCAGCGCGAGCACGAACATCACCAGCACTTGCTGGTTTCCGGGATCGATCTCCAGAATGTCGCGGCAGATGCTCTCAGCCGCCCAGGATTGGTTGATAAGGCGATACCTCTCCGCTTTCTGAATCGCTCGGGGAATCGCTTCCCTGGAAATCGGCTTGAGCTTGAACTCTTCCCTCATTTTGCGCCGCCCGATTTTTGACGTTCAATCTCCGATCGCACGGTTTTCTTACCCCGCATGAGGCGAACGAGTTTCCGAAGCGGATCGTAATGCTGATCGGCTACTCGCTCCTTGAGCGGTATGATCGCGTTGTCGGTGATAGTGATGTGTTCCGGGCAAACCTTGGTGCAGCACTTGGTGATGTTGCAGTAGCCGATTCCGTGGCTCTGTTTGAGATCGCTCGTGCGGTCGAGGACGTCGAGTGGGTGCATCTCCAGCTGCGCGGCGTGTACGAGCAGGCGGGGCCCCACGAATTGCTCGTGCAGCCGATGGTCCCGCAATACGTGGCACACGTCCTGACAGAGGAAGCACTCGATGCACTTCCGGAATTCCTGAACGCGATCGGCGTCCGACTGCTGCATGCGCCAGGTTCCATCCGGCGCATCGGGCGGGCGCGGCGTGAACTTCCGGATCCGCGTCTTGGCGCGGAAGTTCGACGAAACGTCGGTAACCAGATCCCGCACCAGCGGAAAAGCACGCATCGGCTCTACGGTCACAGTCTTCGAGAGATCCAGCTCGCTCAAGCGCGTCATGCACATGAGACGAGGTGTGCCATTGATCTCCGCCGAGCATGACCCGCACTTCCCAGCCTTGCAATTCCATCGCACAGCGAGGTCGCTGGCGCTCTCCGACTGGATCTGATGAATTGCGTCTAGCACGACCATGCCGTCCGAGACGCTCGTCGTGTACGTCTCGAGCCGTCCGGATGTTCCGGAGCCCCTCCAGACCTGGAAGCTCGTGGTGCGCGTCGTGCTGCCCGCGCTAGTGTCCGTCCGCGCGGCGGCGCGCTGTCCGCTCTCGGCGATGCTGCTGGCGGAGGTCTTCGGGGAGCGCGCCGCCATTATTTGTTATCCTCGATGATACGCTTCAGATCCGGGCGCATCTCAGGAATCGGCTCGTGCGTCACCTGCATGTCGCCACCTGGCCCCTTTCGAATGACAATGTTGAATTTCCCGTAGCTCGCATCCTTCTCCGGAAAGTCATCACGGAAGTGCCCCCCGCGACTTTCCTTTCTCTCGAGCGCCCCGCGCGCGACGATCTCGGACACAGTGAGCAGGCTCTGAAGATCCAACGCCGTATGCCACCCCGGATTGTACTCGCGGTTCCCGGTAACCGATACCTTCTGGGCGCGCTCGCGTAGAATCCTGAGTGCGTCGAGCGCGCGGCGCATCTCACCTTCCTTCCTCACGATTCCGACGAGGTCCTGCATCATCGCCTGCAGATCGTGCTCCACCTTGTACGGGTTTTCGCCGTCGGTTCTGCTGAACGGCTCGAGCGCCGCGCGGGTCACCTCGTCAGCCTGCTCCGAATCCACCCGCGGCGACGATTGTCTGCCGGC
>CATPBN010000074.1 GCA_955652635.1 uncultured Gemmatimonadaceae bacterium | reverse complement strand
GTTGTCGGTGGAGTCGGGGAGAACCAGCGGGAAGCCGGCACTTTTCAGTTTCAGTTCAAAAAAAGGGGAGCCCGAAGGGCTCCCCTTTTCCGTAATTCGAAACAGAACCTTACGCAGCGGAAACACCCCGAGGCGCGCGCTGAATCTTCCCGGCGTGCAAGCAACGCGTGCACACCTTGATCTTGGTGATCTTGCCGTCGATCACAATCCGGGCGACCTGAAGATTCGGCTTCCAGGTGCGCCGCGTCTTGTTGTTCGCATGCGAGACGTTGTTGCCGTACGCGACTCCTTTGTCGCACACGTAGCAGCGGTGTCTTTTGATCTGCGCCATGTCGTTAACCTTCGGTCGGAACGAGCTCGATGCGCGCCATCTCGGCGCCATCGCCCTTGCGGTGACCAGTCTTGAGAATGCGGGTGTAGCCACCCTTCCGCGTCGCGAAGCGAGGCCCGACTTCCTGGAAAAGCTTGTCGGCGGTCGCGCGATGCGGAACCTTGGTGCCGGCCAGGCGACGGTTATGGAGCGTACCGGTTTTGGCCTTCGTGATCAGCTTCTCGATGAATGGCCGGAGCTCTTTGGCTTTCGCCTCGGTGGTCTCGATGGCGCCACGCTCGATCAGCGCTTTTGCCAAGTTCTTCATCAGAGCCAGCCTCTGCTCGCTGGTGCGGCGAAGCTGTCTCCCAACTTTGCGGTGACGCATCCTTACACTTCCTCTTCGTCGTCGGCGCCGACCGTGGCGACGTTACGGTTGGCCGGCGTGCCCTGATCGGTGATGCGGACACCGTCGGGAGTCTCCTCGTACTTCATGCCGAAGTTGAGGTTCTCTCTCTCGAGCAGGTCGGCGATCTCGTTCAGCGACTTCTTGCCGAAGTTCTTGACCTGGAGAATCTGGCTCTCGCTCTGGCGGACCAGATCGCCCAGCGTGCGAATGTTGGAATTCTTGAGCGAGTTCACGGAGCGAACCGAGAGCTCGAAATCTTCGATGGCAGTGCGGAGCACTTCGGCGAGACGGTGCGCGTCGCCGCCCGGCATGTCGGAGCCCGGTGTAAGGGGAGCCGAAGCGTGGGAGCCGAAGCCGGCGAAATACTGGAAGTGCGTCTGCGCCAGCGCGGCGGCGTAGCTCACCGCCTCTTCGGGCGTCACGGTGCCATTCGTCTCGACGGTCAGCGTCAGGCGATCGTAGTCCGTGCGCTGTCCGACGCGCGTCTCCGCGACGGCGAAGTTGGCGCGGCGAACCGGGTTGTAGATCGAATCGATGCGCACGACGTCGACTGGCAGAGTCTTGTCGACCACGTGCTGGTCGGCTTCGACGTAGCCGCGACCGCGTCCGACGTACAGCTCGACGTTGATCTCACGGTCGCCCTGCAGCGTGAACAGGTGCTGGGTGCGATCGACGATCGTGACGCCGCCCTGACCCTCGATGTCGGCCGCGGTCACGGGACCGGCAGCGTTCTTCGTGATGCGAAGGACGGTGGTCTCGACACCTTCGTCGAGCGACAGCGTGAGCGTCTTGAGATTCCCGATTATCTGGTGGACGTCTTCGACCACGCCGGGGATCGTCTGGTGCTCGTGCAGGACGCCGTCGATGCGGAATCCCCACACGGCCGAACCACGGAGCGACGAGAGCAGGAGACGCCGCATGGCGTTCCCCAGGGTGTGTCCGAAGCCGCGCTCGAGCGGCTGAAGGCGGAATTCTGCGACATTGGGATTGTCTTCGCGCTTCGTCGCCTCGACAAGCTGCGGACGGACAAGTCCCCTGAGATCAATTGCGGTTGCCATTTTTTTCGATTCCTTGGACGTGCCACCCCGCCCCTAACGCGCGGTGAGCCCGTAACGAGAGTTAGGGTCTCGTCCTGCTGTATGATTGCAATACGACTACGAATGCGATGTTGCTGATGCCCCTTGAAGTGCGATCCTACGGTACCTCGGGCGACGCTACTTCGAGTAAAGCTCGACCACCAACTGTTCCTGCGCTGCGATCGGGATGTTCGGTCTCGTCGGTCTCTCCAGCATCTTGCCGCTGAAAGTGTCGCGGTCCACTGCGATCCACGACAACGGCGCGCCGCGCGAGGACTGATCCATCGCCGCCATCACGCTCGCCTGCTCGCGCGACTTCATGCGGACGCGGATTTCCTGACCCGGCTCGACGAGGAAGCTCGGGATGTCCACCGACTTCTGATTCACTTCGACGTGGCGGTGACGAACGAGCTGGCGCGCGGCCTTGCGGCTGCCCGCGAATCCCATCCGATACACGACGTTGTCGAGACGCGACTCCAGCGCCGCGAGGAGATTGTGTCCCGTGATTCCCGGGAGCGGTGCAACGCGCTCGAAGGTATTCCGGAACTGCCTCTCGCTCACGCCGTAGATGCGCTTGATCTTCTGCTTCTCGCGGAGCTGCTTCGAGTACTCCGACACCTTGCGGCGACGGGCGGTGGAGGCGCCGTGTTGTCCCGGCGGCGTCGGACGCCGCTCGACCGGACACTTCTCGGTGAAGCACTTGGTCGACTTGAGGAACAGCTTCGTCCCCTCTCGGCGGCACTGCCTGCAGCTCGATCCTGTATAACGCATCGGTTAGACTCTCCGACGCTTGGGAGGACGGCAGCCGTTGTGCGGAATTGGCGTCACGTCCTTGATCGACTTGACCTGGAGACCGGCGGCGACGAGCGCCTGGATCGCTGACTCGCGTCCCGAGCCCGGTCCCTGAACTCTCACGTGCACTCGGCGAACGCCGAGCGTGACCGCTTCGCGTCCGGCCTGCTCACCGGCGACGGTGGCGGCGAAGGGAGTCGACTTCTTCGAGCCCTTGAAGCCGGCCTTGCCGGAGGAGCCCCACGAAATCGTGTTTCCGTGAGTGTCCGTGATCGTGATCGTCGTGTTGTTGAACGTCGCGCTGACGTGGGCAATTCCTTCCGCCTCGATGATGCGCTTCACCTTCTTTCCAATAGCCATAGTTTTACTTCGTTACCTTCTTCTTGCCGGCGATTGCGCGGCGTGGGCCCTTCTTGGTGCGGGCGTTGGTGTGCGTGCGCTGACCACGAACCGGAAGTCCGCGCCGGTGACGAATGCCCCGGTAGCTCCCGATGTCCATGAGTCGCTTGATGTTCATCGCGACTTCGGTGCGCAGCGCGCCCTCGACGCGAAAATCCTTTTCGATCGCCTGGCGAAGCTTGTTCGTATCGGCATCGGTGAGATCGCGAACGCGCTGCTCGGAGTTGACGCCCGTCGTCCGGAGAATCCGTCGCGCCAGCGCGCGGCCGATTCCGAAGATGTACGTCAGGTTGATTTAGACGTTCTTCTGACGAGGGAGATCTACGCCAGCAATACGAGCCATTTATTAACCCTGCCGCTGCTTGTGCTTTGGATTGCGCTTGCAGATGATGCGAGTCACGCCCTGCCGTTTGATGACCTTGCAGTGCTCACAGATCGGCTTCACGCTGCTGCGAACTTTCACGTCCTACTCCCTACACGATGTTGGAAAGAGGGCCGGAGCCCTCTCAATTTTTCCGAGGTTAGCCTTTGAAATTACATACGTTGAGCCCTCAAGGCAAGCCTTGGAAATGAGCCAAAGTGCGACTGCAGGCGGGGTTAGACTCGGCATCGGGGTCGCGAACAATCAGTCATCCACAAAAACCCGCCGGCACCTAAACTGAACGCGGCGGGAATTCCCTTATCCCGGCTCATATTTCTTGGGGGCGAGGCATGGATCGATGACGCCATCCATGAGAACGAGCGCGGTATCGTGTTCAAGGATTACCCAACGTGGAGATTAAATGCGCCTCCCTATCTACGCGCTCGTAATTCTTGATTGTGCTATTTCCGTCTTCGCCAGAAACGTGGCCACGTGCCAAACCCCTGCAACTGAGTCGCGCTTGGAGGCTGGGACACGAGTGCGCGTCAGTTCATCCGCTCCCGGCTTTTTCGGACCGCCGATGGTTGGAAACGTGCTTGCACAGCGCGGGGAC
>CATPBN010000073.1 GCA_955652635.1 uncultured Gemmatimonadaceae bacterium | reverse complement strand
TTCCATTGGCTGCCGTTTGCCGCTCGGCTTGGACGTGACGTCGAGATTATAGTAGACGGCAAACTTGTCGTCCCCGACGAACGGTCCTTCCACCACGGAAGAATGCACCACGTTGTTTTCCGACCACCACTCACCCTTCTCACGAACCGGTTTGATCCCTTTCATCTCGCGGGGCATTTGCTCGTTGCCCATTGATTCGACGCTGACGATATCGTCCGAGTACAGCGTATTGACGGCGTCGAGGAAGCGCCCGGCGCGGCAGAGCGACACGAGCTCCTCAGCGACTGTGGCGGTGGAACTTGGAGCTGCGGTTGTCATGACGATCTCCTTGGTTCGGGTGACTAGTGGGATAGTAGCAAGAAAACGGAACGAAGCCAGCGGTAATTTGTTCGTGATACTCATCTGAGACTTTTTCACGTTAAGCGCCTCTCAGGAACATCGCCGAAAGCTGCCTCATCAGGTAAGCTCCTACCCGCACGTGACTTACGCATAAACTAATGTCACATATACATTTACGACACTCGATGGGTTATACTGCGGGATACGATTCTAGACAAGATTGAGCGCCTGGGTTGATCGTTTCGGCGCGGCCCACCTGTGGTGAATCCTCGCACGCAGGAAAGGGCAAAATCAGACGGGGTGCTGGAGATATTCTCAAATGCAGAACATCAACAACAACACCAAGAGCACCAAGGGACAGATCGCACGCAGCGTTCGCTTTGACATCGTTGCCGACAAGAACGAAGAGTTTCATACTCTGTTCCGAAACGAAGTCCTTCCAATCCTGAAAAAGCAGGACGGCTTCAAGGACGAGCTTCTGCTGGTGCAGGATCAACACGTCCTCGCCATCAGCGTCTGGAACGACATGGCTTCGGCGCGCAAGTACGAGTCCATTACATATCCGCAACTGGACAAGACGCTTCGTCCGGTGATGTCCGGAAGACCGACGGTCGAGACGTTCAAATTCGACTCGCTGTCCACGATTGCCTGACCGGCTTCCAATTAGGTCGTGAGAATCGGAGGGGTCCTTTTGGGACTCCTCCGATTTTTATTGCGTGTGAGCCACATCCAGCGCTGTGCATCTTCCCAAAGCTTGCGCGCAGCTACATATATTTTTGCCGGTCAACCGAACCCCACGAACGTCGTCACGTACCGAGGTACCAGACATGCGCCGCATCTACTATTCCCTCCTGCCGGTCGCCGGGCTTCTTTCCGTCGCCTGCAGCAGCAAAGCCCAGAATGAATCGTCACGACAGGTCGCTGGCGGAGGCATTTCTGTCCGCGGTTGGTCGGGGCAGATCGATCCGAACGAGGCCAAGCGAGGTCAGACCTTGGCGAACGCCAAGCTCGCGAATGATGGAAGCTCTCTTCACGTCACGACCGGTCCTGCGGTGGCGTACTGGAATCCCTCGAACACGGCCAGCGGCGATTACACAGTGAAGGCGAGTTTCACCGAGCCCAAGTACATGAATCTGAACGATCATCCGCACCCGTACGGAGTATTCATCGGTGGCAATGACATGGGCACTGCCAATCAGACCTACCTGTACTGCGCGGCCTACGGAAACGGCAACTTCATCGTGCGCGGCTTCGGTCCCGCTCCGTTTCAACTGAACGGTCATGGCGAGGCAAATGCGGCTGTGCACAAAGCGACCGCAGCGGGATCTCCGGTGACGCAGGACATCGCTGTTTCGGTGAAGGCTGACAAGGTACAGTGCTCGATCAATGGAACGGTCGTCGGCACCTACAACAAGTCAGCCGTCGTTGGAACCGGAAAACTGAAGTCGACCGATGGGGTTTACGGGATTCGCTTCTCGCACAACACGGAAGGCTTGGTCAGCGGGTTGACTGTTACCAAACCCTGACGCTCAATGTGATCCTCGCGCTGGTCACGCGTTGACCAGCGCAAGGATATTCCCGTCGGGATCCTTGAACCACGCGTTTTTGCGCGCGCCCGCGATGTGCACGTCGGCTTTGCGCGTCACACCTGGAAAGTCATAGTGCTCGAACGCGACTCCTTTTGCCTTGAGATCCTTCACCAGACCCTCCACATCCTTGACCATCCAGGTCACCGCGGTCGCCTTGTTGGTCCCCGCGAACTGGGATTGATAGACAAGTAGCTGTGACTTTCCGCTCTGGTACGTGACGGCCTGATCTCCTTCGGTGTGGACGACCTTGAAGCCCAGCTTGCCCTCGTAGAATTTCCTGCCCGCAGCAAGACTCTTGACCGCAACCGTCGCCATCACATCGTTGTCCCCAAGCATTCAAGCCTCCTTCGTTAGAATCCAAAGTATCCGCGTTAAGTCCGAAGCGTCCGTGTTCAAGCTTTGGCACCGCCGATGTCGACCGCGATCGTGCGCCACCTGCCCTGGTTGAATCGCAGCACGCTGAGCGCGCACCGGGTCGCGTGCCCGGCGAGTATTGCAATCCAGATGTCGATCGGATCGAGCCTGCTCGTTCGCTGGATGATGAAGCAGATTCCGAGCGGAACGATGATCTGAGAAATGATCGAGATGTAGAGTGGACTCTTCGTGTCGCCCGTTCCCTGGAGTCCCCCGGTGTAGGTGAGCGCCACCGTAATGAACAGTCCAGAAAAGGCGAGCACACGCAACAGCTGCACCCCAATCTCGACGACAGCGCCATCGTGCATCCCGAAAATCGCGAGAAGCTGGCGCGGGATGAGGAAGAAGAGAGCTCCGAGAATCGCCGCGCTGGCGAGACCGATGCGCGCCGCCACGCGGACGCCAGCAACTGCGCGATCAGGGTTGCCGGCGCCGAGGTTCTGGCCAGCGATCGCCGCGGATGCGCCCATGAGACCGATAGATGTCCACGTGATGAACGAGAACAGCTGGCTGTAAGACACCGTGAACGCCGCCTGCGCTGCAGCGCTCTGGGGGAGGGACCCGACAAAGGCCATCATCAGCACGCCACCGATGTTCATCGCGATTCCCTGAATCCCCGTCGGGAGTCCAAAGCGGAACAAGGACCGGATGATCTGCCAGTCGGGACCCCAGCCTCGCCCGCGCGGAAACGAGACGACCCATCCTCCCCGCCACAGCTTCCACAACGAGTAGACCGCCACGAGTCCGGACGCGATGCACGTTCCCATTGCGGCACCCCTCGTGCCGAACGCGGGGATGGGGCCGAGTCCGCGGATGAGAATGACATTGAGCACGACGTTCAGCACGGTCATGCTGACGCCCAAGATCATCGGAGTGCGGGCATCGCCGGCCGAGCGTAGCGCGCCACCCAGCATGAAAAACACCAGAATTCCGCTACTAAAGAGAAACATGATGCGGAGGAACGGCAGCGCTTCGGCTTTCACAGCCGGCGTAGCGTTCACAAAATCGAGCAGCGCCGGTGCGGCGAAGTATCCAATGGGCGCTACCAACACCGAGAGCCCGATCGCAACGATGAAAGCCTGGTACACTGTGCGGTCCACCTTGTCGTGGTCGCCAGCGCCGGTGAATCGCGCGACGAGCACACTCATCCCGATGAACACTGACGAGATGAAGATGATGACTATGATCCAGATCTGGGAGCTGACTCCGATCGCGGCGTTGGCCTTGTAGCCGATCAGATTGCCGACCATCGCCTGGTCGACCATGCCCTGGAGCCCCCCGATCATGTTGGTGAGCATCGTCGGCCATGCGAGCTTCCATACTGCAGGACCCAGCGGACCCTCAACAATGGACCGGTCGTATTTCCGACGCTCGGATACAGATGCCGGCGCTTTCGCATCGGTGACACGGGGATGCGCCACGGGCGACGAGACGTCAGTCATACTCGTTTGTCGAACGAGGCCCGCCAAAATCGACAGTTTTAGCTGATTCTTTCTGAGAGACCATCAGGTCAGCCTCGAATTCGCCGGCTTACCCACACTTCGGTCGCGTTCCCGATTTCGGCGAGAACCTCGGCATCGGTTCTACCCGAGGACTTGAGGACGTGAAAGCTGTGATCCGCACCTTCGATCCAGTGCATCTTCCAGTCTGTCTTCACGTTCTTGAGAACTGCCTTCATCAGGTCTGGAGTGCAGAATGGATCGCGAGTGCCGTTGAAGCATATAACTGGAACCTTGATCGCGGGGAGATGCGCATCACGGAGCTGGTCGGGTCTGCCGGGCGGATGCAATGGATACGCGAGCAGCAGTAGTCCATCACAATCGAATCCGTCCGCGGCGAGCATCGACGCCGCTCTTCCACCCATGGATCGTCCACCTAGTATCAACTTCTTCGGCTCGATTTCTTCGCGCACTCGCGCGACGACGGCGGTGATACACTCCTTGAGGCGCGGCATCGGATCGGGGCGGCCGGATTTCTTCTCGCTGTAAAGAAAGTTGAAGCGGACGACGCCGAGTCCGCGGGTGCGCAGAGCCTTGGCGGTCAGGAGGACGCCGCGATCGTTCATATTTCCCCCGGCGCCGTGGGCGCATACAAAGCATGCGCCATGCTGATCGTTTTCTGCGGGTTCAAAGACTGCCGACGTCTCTTCGCCGCCGACTTTGACTCGCCATTCAGCCCGGTCAGACTTGATGGATGGATCGCTCATGTTCTGGTATCCCGTCGGCCGTCGGTCGCCGGTGGGAGCGAACTCCGCAGCACCTCCAGAGACGCGCGCGGAAGCGCGACCAGCTCGGGCGGGGCCTCATACATCCCCTCGAGAACCTTCTGACGCGCCTTCGCCCCTGCCGCAGTCAGGACCACCAGCTTCACGCGCCTGTCTCCGGCAATCGCCCGCCGCTCGGCGAACCCCCGCTTCTCCAGCCGGTCAACAATCCAGGTGGCATTCGACGCGTCGCATCCCCACTCGTCGGCCAGAGACCGCATGGTCCTTCCCCCGGGGACGTCGAGAGCACTGAGCGCGCGAGCGTCGTTTGGCGTCAAGCCCATCCTGGCGAGCACGCGACCCCGCTGCACTCCCGTGCGCATGAAGAAATCGAACATGCGTTTCCACGCTTCCGCCGCGAGAGCGGTTTTGTCCCTGGCCATGGCATCAAAGCTACCAGCCAGACCGGCCTTGATTCAACCATAAACACTGTTTTATTGCTTAAATAGTTGAAGTTCTTAAACTATCCCATTAACGTTGGCTGTACGCACACGGAGAGTATTGTGCTCAACGCATACGGAGTCCTGAAGTTCCTGCACGTGCTATCAGTGGTTGTGTGGGTTGGCGGGGTCACTGGCCTGTCGGTCGTCACATGGCGGGTGAGCGGTGAACGGAACCGAGAAGTCCTCGCCGCACTGCTTGGGCAGGCGACCTCATTCGGCCGGAGGATTGTCGGCCCGGCGTCGTTCATTGTCCTCCTCACGGGCCCAAAAATGGTGGGGATGGAGCATATCGGGTTTGGCACATTCTGGGTGCTGTGGGGCTTTGGCGGCCTGACTGCTCACTTCTGGATTGGGGCGACGGCACTTCGGAGGCGTACGAGCGCACTCTTGCAGCTCTCCTCGACGGCTCAGGGAGACGACGACGCCCTCCTTCTCGCGGCCCGCAAGCTTTGGTCGGCGCAGCTGATCTACCTCGCGATCATGGCGGCCGTGGTGGCCGCGATGGTGCTCAAGCCCACTCTTTAGGGACTGATCTCATGACACGGACCATTGGGAACGCTCTTGAAAACAAGGTCGCGCTGGTCACGGGTAGCTCGCGCGGGATTGGGGCGGCGATAGCCAGCTTATTCGCGCGCGAGGGTGCGAGGGTCGTGGTGCACGGGAGAGACACCGCGGCTCTTTCCTCGGTGCGATCCCAGATCGAGCGAGACGGCGGCAAAGCGCTCGATGTCACCGGCGACGTTACCAACTTTGCCGACATCGAGGCGATGCGCCAACGGATCGAACAGGAGTTTGGACCGGTCGAGATACTCGTCGCGAACGCTGCTGGAGGACGCGCGATGCCCGGTACCCTCGAGGAAATAACGGAGGAGGCCTGGCATTCATCCGTCGACGGCAGCCTCACCGC
>CATPBN010000072.1 GCA_955652635.1 uncultured Gemmatimonadaceae bacterium | reverse complement strand
CTGCTGCACCGATCGCCCAACATCCTGTTAATTCCTGGCACATCCTCACTCGCCCACCTTCGCGAGAACCTGGCTGCCGGGCAGTTGACTCTGTCGCCGGACTTGTTGGCGGAGTTGGACGCGGTCGCCGGCGCGGCAATGGCGGTGAAGCATTGATTCTATGTTGACCACACGCACACTCGGTACCCAGGGACTCACCGTCTCCTCCCTTGGACTCGGCCTCATGGGAATGACACAGTCCTACGGGACACCGGAAGAGCGCGACGAGGGTGAATCCATTGCCACCATACGGCGCGCGATCGAGCTCGGCGTGACGTTGTTCGACACCGCCGAGGCGTATGGACCGTACGCGAACGAGGAGCTGTTCGCTCGCGCGCTCAAGCAGCTCAACATCCCGCGTGATCGCATCGTCATCGCGACCAAGTTCGGCTTCAAGTTTGGCGAGACCGGTATCACCGGCGTGGACAGCCGGCCGGCACACATCCGCGAAGCCGTCGAAGGGTCGCTACGCCGGCTCGAGACCGACTACATCGATCTGCTCTATCAGCACCGGGTCGATCCCGCCGTGCCGATCGAGGACGTCATCGGCGCGATGGCGGATCTCGTGCGCGAGGGGAAGGTTCGCTTCCTCGGTCTTTCCGAGGCGGGCGAGAAGACGATCCGCCGCGCGCACGCGGTGCATCCGATCTCGGCGCTACAGAGCGAGTACTCGCTGTGGGAGCGCAACCTCGAGTCGCGCATCATTCCGCTCCTGCGTGAGCTCGGGATCGGTCTGGTGCCGTTCGCACCGCTCGGCCGTGGATTTCTTACCGGCTCGGTGAAGCGCGCCGAGGAATATCCGGAAGGCGACTTCCGCCGCAACGATCCGCGCTATCAGGGTGAGAACTTCGACGCGAACATGCGGGCTGCGTCAGCGGTACGAGATATCGCCAAGCGAAAGGGCGCGACCCCGGGTCAGATCGCGCTCGCGTGGCTGCTGCACAAGGGTCCGGACCTCGTGCCGATCCCCGGAACCAAGCGCCGGCGCTATCTCGAGGAGAACGTCGGAGCGGCGGAGATTTCGCTCAACACCCAGGAGATCGCCACGCTCGACGCTACCCTTTCGCCCGAGAGAGTCGCCGGCCCGCGCTACAACGAGAAACAGATGTCGATGGTGGATCGCTGAGGGCAGCCGTCAACATCCGCTCGGCGACGCCGACAGACATCACTGCCATCGGCAGACTCGGCGTACTCCTCGTCCGCACACATCACGACTTCGACGCAAATCGCTTCATCGCGGCAACGTCGCGGACAGCGGAGTTATATGGCTCGTTTCTCGGGACCCAGCTCGATGAGCCGACCGTCATCATCCTTGTCGCCGAGCGCGACGGCGATGTCCTTGGCTACACCTACGCGGGCGTTGAGGGGAAGGATTACATGGCGTTGCGCGGTCCGGCGGGCGTGATGTACGACATCGTGGTTGATCCGGCACATCGCCGGCAAGGCGTAGGGCGGCTGCTGCTCGAAGCCACGATTGACGCGCTCAAGGCGCGCGGCGCGCCTCGCGTCGTACTCTCGACGGCGGAGAAGAACCACGCAGCACAGCGCTTGTTCGATCGCGCTGGTTTCCGGCGCACGATGATCGAGATGACTCGAGAGCTGAACAACACATAGACGGCAGCTATCGTGACCGAGGCGCTGCGGGTTGCGAAGCCGCATAGGCGGCTACCGCGATCATGTCCTCAACTGACAACCGAGCCACCACGGCCTGCATCGGCTGCGAAGCGGCCGTGGATCGCGCACCCGTCTTGAAGGCGAGGAGCTGGCGGACGATGTACGTGGGGTAGCGGCCGGCGAGCGGCGGAATAAGGCCCATTCCGAGCAAGGTTGTTCCGTGACACGTGACGCACGCGGTGGTGGGACCGTTGGTGCCGGTTGTCGCGATAGAGCGGCCACGCTTGATGCTCCCGTGGGGCACGTAGGCGAGGTAGGTCATGCCGTCGTCGCGGAGCTCATGGCGTTCGAAATCGGGCGGGCCCTCAACGATACGGCTGCCGATCGGTTCAGTTCCGGCCCCCGCGATGCGCGCGTACACGAATCCTGCCTGACGCGTGCGTGGAACGCGCGCTGCCTCGATCACTCGAACTCCCGGAGTAAATCTCAGGCCCGAGAAGTAGCGCGCGGCAGAGGCGACCTCTGCTTCGGTCGCACTCATGGCCACGGGGTGCATACTGTTGCCGGGGATCCACCCGGGCAACGGAGCTCGTCGGGCAGAACTGCGGAAGGCGGCAAGCTGTGCGATGATGTAGTCCTCGGGCAAGCCGGCGAGGGTCGCGTTCTCGGGCCTTCCCATTCCATTCGGCAGATGACAGTAGGCACACGCAAAGAGATTCGGCTTCCGACCGTGCGCGACGACATCCGGCATTGACGAGTGTCCGCTCGGATGCCAGTCGGGGGGCGCGAATCGATCGACGACTTGAGGCAGCGTGAACCTCGCCCCGCTGTTGGGGACGCGATGAAACCGCGAGCTGTCCGCGATCGCGGAATCCGTTTGGCTACCGGGGAAAGCCCAAGACGGTACATCGAAAGGCAACGCGGCCTGTGCACCCGCGTCCTGCATCGGCGAGCACATAACGGCTAGTACGCCGATGACGCGGAGTCCTGTCATCGATGTATTGATCGCGCTCGAACGACTCATATCAATCTCCCGTCGGTGACAACGCTACCCTGATTCGAGGTTGAGCCACGCTTCCGCAGCACTCATGTCGCGAAAGACTTGGATCGTCTGACCCGTCTCCTCGGAAGCTATCGCGTACATTCGCGCCATCCCGAAGGCGGCCTCGGAATTGGCCACCACCGCCCTGCGGACGCCCGGCGAAAAGAACTGGTTGCGGGATGCATCCCTGATCACTCCGGAGCCAACTCGAATTTCGGTCAACTCGGTCATATCGACGAGCTGCCTGAAGTTCGGCCGGAACTGAGGGTCGTTGCGGAGACGCTGACCGTGATCGTAGATGTCGTCTTCGGTCGCTGCGCCCCATATTCGGGTCACGACGAGCTTTCGGTCACTGTCTATCGTGTATGAAGCAGGCAAGACTGCTCCTCAGCTCCTCATGTCGCTACCGCACGTGCCAGCATCTTCCACTAAGGCGAAAGAGCAGAGG
>CATPBN010000071.1 GCA_955652635.1 uncultured Gemmatimonadaceae bacterium | reverse complement strand
TGGTCGTGATGCCATCCAGTCCGGCGGCGAGCTGGACCGCCAAAGCGAGGTATGGGTTCGCCGACGGATCCGGAATCCGCAGCTCTATTCTCGTTCCCAGCCCTCTGCGGTCGGGGATACGAATCATCGGCGACCGGTTTCGCATCGACCATGCGACATTCACCGGCGCCTCGTAGCCCGGAACGAGTCTTTTGTACGAATTGACGAGTGGATTCGTGATTGCGGTGAATCCCCGCGCGTGACGCAATAGGCCGCCGATGTAGTGCAGCGCTGTACTCGACAATTCCCACTCCGATTTCTCGTCCCAGAAAGCGTTCTCCTTTCCGCGAAACAGCGATTGGTGCGTATGCATCCCGCTTCCGTTCTGCCCGAAAATCGGCTTCGGCATGAACGACGCAATCAGCCCGAAGGTTCGCGCCACGTATTTCACGACAAATCGGAATGTCGCGATGTTGTCCGCCGTCTTGAGCGCGTCCGCATAACGGAAGTCGATCTCGTGCTGCCCGTGAGCTACCTCATGGTGAGCAGCCTCGACCTCGAAGCCCATGCGCTCGAGCACATCGACGATCGCACGTCGCGCATCTTCGCCCAGATCTGCCGGCGCCAAATCGAAATACGAGCCGACATCGTGCGTAACCGTCGATGCCTCGTCGTCCGGCCCGGGCTTGAACATGAAGAACTCGGCTTCCATGCCCGCGTTCATCGTGAAGCCCAGCTGCGCCGCTCGGCCGATCATTTTCTTGAGAACGCTTCGCGGGTCTCCCGCGAAGGAGTTGCCATCCGGCGTGTTGATGTCGCATATCACTCGGGCGACTCGGCTGGTTTCGTCACCCCAGGGGAAGATCTGGAAAGTGCTGAGGTCCGGGGCGAGCAGCATATCGGACTCTTCGATCCGGACGAATCCTTCGATCGATGAGCCATCGAACATTATGTCGCCCGCCAGGGCTTTTTCGAACTGCGATGCCGGAACTTCGACGTTCTTGTTGATGCCGAGAATGTCCGTGAATTGCAGTCTGAGGAATCGAACGTTGTTCTTGGTGGCCAGATCGAGGACGTCCTTGGCAGTTGCGCCTGAGGTATCGGGAATCTGGGGGCGATGTCGGACCATGGGACCAACCTAGCCCTCTAGCCCTGATTTTGCAATTTGGTCGGGAATCTGGCCGTATTCCTTGCATCTTCAGGGCTAAACAGCGAGTTTGATCGATTCATCGTGCAGGATTTGCACGATTTGCCTCACATACCACAACGATATATCAATGACTGCAGCGACGATCAGCCAGCGGAAGGCCCTTATTGAAGAGCTCACTAACAGATCGCCCCGAGTCGCTCCGGGGTTCAATGAGGACGGAATCCCCGGTCCCACCTCCCAGTATTTCGGCGTCAACACACTCGGCGTCCGACAGCTCCGCGACAAGCTCCCAAGAGAGGTCTTCGCCAGCCTTGCGGCTTCCATTCGTCAGGGGAAAAAACTCGACCGTGCAATCGCACCCGTTGTCGCACAGGTAATAAAAGAGTGGGCGATCGCGCGCGGCGTGACCCACTTCACACACTGGTTTCAGCCCCAGACCGGCCTCACGGCTGAAAAACACGATGCGTTCTTCGCGTTCGATGACGACCGCCAACCAATGGAATCGTTCACCGGCGACCAGCTCATTCAGAGCGAGCCCGATGCATCGAGCTTCCCCTCGGGAGGACTGCGCGCGACCTGGGAAGCACGCGGCTACACGGCCTGGAACCCAGCGAGCCCTGTGTTCATCGTCGAATCCACCGGCGCGCGCACACTGTGCATTCCCTCGGTTTTCATCGGCTACAACGGCGAAGCGCTCGACGAGATGACGCCTCTGCTTCGCAGCTCCGACGTTCTCTCACAGAAAGCGATAGAGCTGCTCGAGCTCCTCGGCGACAAGGGAGTGCAGCGGGTCTTCACCACCCTCGGCCCCGAGCAGGAATATTTCCTCATCGATCGCGCGCATTTCGCCATGCGCCCCGATCTCGTGATGGGTGGCCGTACCCTCATCGGTGCCCCACCGCCCCGGGGACAGCAGCTCGAGGATCACTACTTCGGCGGCATTCCGGAGCGGATTCAGGGCTGCATCGCGGAAGCCGAGTTCGAGCTGTATAAGCTCGGCGTGCCGATCACGACCCGCCACAACGAAGTCGCGCCCTCCCAATTCGAGATGGCACCCTACTTCGAGGAGACAGACCTCGCCGTAGATCACAACATGCTCGTCATGGCGACGCTCCGCCGGGTGGCTTTGAGACACCACCTTCAGGCGGTTCTGCACGAAAAGCCTTTCGCCGGAATCAACGGCTCCGGGAAGCACTGCAACTGGTCAATGTCCGTTACCGCCGAGTCTTCGGAGCTCGATGGATTGAACCTTCTGAAGCCGGGAAAGACTCCGCACCAGAATCTGCGCTTCCTGCTGTTTCTGGCCGCAGTGCTGAAGGGGGTTCACAAACACGCCGGCCTTCTCCGTGCCGGCATTGCCTCCTCCGGCAACGAGCACCGGCTCGGCGCGAACGAAGCTCCGCCCGCGATCATCTCGGTATTCATGGGCGATATGCTCACCAAAGTCATCGAAGAGATCGCCGCCGGAAAAAGCTCCGGCACCGCAGAGCAGCAGATGATCAAGCTTGGCGTGGCCCGGCTCCCGGAAATTCAGCGCGACAACACCGACCGCAATCGCACTTCTCCGTTCGCGTTCACCGGTCAGAAGTTCGAGTTCCGTGCGGTGGGGTCATCCGCCTCGATCGCCTTCCCGGTAGCACTGCTCAACACGGTGGTCGCTGATACCATCGGCGAGATCACTGACTCGCTGCGAGAGGCGCTCAAGAAGACCAAATCGGTCGACGACGCGGTGATCAAGGTGGTCCGCGAAGCCTTCAAGGAGAGCACTCCCGTCCGCTTCGAGGGCAACAACTACTCCGAGGAGTGGGTGAAGGAAGCGAAGAAGCGCGGGCTTCCGAACATCCGCCGCACTCCCGAGGCGTTGAAGGAGATGGTGTCGAAACAATCGCGCACTCTCCTCACCAAGCACGGTGTTCTCACGAAGGAGGAGCTCGAGTCACGCTATCACGTTCGTGTCGAGCGCTACGTAAAGGACATGCTGATCGAGATGCACACGATGCGCGAGATGGTCGACACAATGATCGTCCCCGCCGCATACGCTTATCTCGATCAGTTATCACACTCGGCGTCGCAGTCAAAGGCGGCCGGAATCGCTGTAGTTCCTCAGGTCGCGACGGCCAACCAGATTGGTGAGCTGGTCCAGGAGCTCCAGGAGTTTCGCGAAGACCTGACCGATGTAATCGCGCGGGTGGAGGCTAAACATGACGATCCCGCGGGACAGGCCGACATGCTCACGTCGGAGGGGGCAGACACGATGGCCGAAGTGCGGAAGGTCTGCGATGCCCTGGAGCTGATAGTCGGCGACGACTACTGGCCGCTACCCAAGTATCGGGAGATGCTCTTCCCGGTTTGAGCTCGAGCGGAAGACTACCTGCCAGGGTTTGTTCAAAGCCGGCCCACCCAAACCCCTTGGCAGGCAGTCTTCTGTTGTTGTGTCAAACCCTTACTTTGCGGCGATGCGTGGGCGGCAGCCCTTGTGTAACTTCAGCCAATGGTGTCGCCTCCTTCTGCATCCCCCCACTCTGACACGACTTGTCCATCCTGTGGCGCAGTGGCAACTGGCCGTTATTGCGCTAATTGTGGCGCGCCCCAGGCTGGCGCCACCTGTGCTTCCTGCTCCGCTGATCTGAGTCCTGGCGCCAAATTTTGCCACCGTTGCGGAACTCCAGCCGGAGCGGCAGCGTCGGCCTCTGGATCGAAAACGAATTCCCTTCCCTGGATCGTCGCCGCACTCGCCTTTCTCGCTCTCTTGGCGATGGCTGCCGGACGTGGCTTCAATGCCCGACGCAGCAGCACGATAGACGGATCGCAGAATGCGCTGCCACAGGCAGGGCTTGACGACCGTGGCGCACCATCCGACGATCAATCAGCCGGAGTTCGCGCTCCCGACATCTCCAGCTTAACACCACAGGAGCGGGCCGATCGTCTCTACAACAGGGTGATGCTGCTCGCCACGCAGGGAAAGACAGACAGCGTGCTGTTTTTCGCCCCGATGGCGCTCACCGCATATCAGATGCTTGCCCCGCTCAATTCGGATCAACGGTACGACATGGGGCGGATCGGCGAAGTGGCTGGGGCGCTCCCATTGGCGAAAGCGCAGGCCGACAGCATTCTCCGCGAGAATCCGAACCATCTCCTCGGCCTGATACTCGAAGCCCGGCTGGCAACGCTCGCCGGAGATACCGCTCAGCTTCATGCGTACGAACGGCGTCTGGTCACCGCCGAAAAGTCCGAGGCACCGAAGAAACGTGAGGAATATCTGCGACACCAGGATGACATCACCAACGCTTTACAGCAGGCGAAGAAGAGCCTGGCCGGAAGATCATGACCTCGTCCAGCACGATTCATCTCGCGCACAGTCCCGATTCGGACGACGCGTTCATGTTCTACGCGCTGGCCGAGGGTCAGATCGACACTCAGGGCCTGAGCTACGTTCACGAGCTTCAGGATATCGAGACACTGAACGGGCGCGCCTTGCGTGGCGAGCTCGACGTCACCGCGGTCTCGATCCACGCTTACGCGTATTTGTCCGATCGCTATGCCCTGCTTCCTCACGGAGCCTCGATGGGGGACGGCTATGGGCCGATGCTCGTCTCCAGAGAGCCGATGAAGAAGGCCGACATTGTTGGGAGGCCGATTGCCGTGCCGGGCATGATGACGAGCGCGTATCTGGCTCTCAAGCTGTTCCAGCCGGATTTCGTTCCGGTCGTCGTCCCGTTCGACCAGATCGAGCAGGCGGTTCTCCGAGGGGAGGTCGACGCAGGATTGTTGATCCACGAAGGCCAGCTCACGTACAAGGACGACGGGCTCCATCTCATCGCCGACATGGGGGCATGGTGGCTGGAGAAGACCGGGCTCCCGCTTCCACTCGGTGGAAACGTCATCCGCAAGGACATGCCGCGCGATCTTCAGAAGAAGGTGTCCCGGCATTTGCGCGCCAGCATCGCCTACGGTCTCGACCATCGGAAGAACGCGCTTGACCATGCGATGCGTTTCGCGCGCGGCCTCGATCGCAGCAAGGCGGACACTTTTGTTGGTATGTACGTCAATGACTGGACACTCGATTATGGCGAGCGAGGTCGCCGTGCTATCCGTCTCTTCCTGGACGAAGGCGTCAAATGCGGAGTGATCACGCGACCGGTCACGGTGGAGTTCGTTGACGACTGAGTTGATCGACGAGCTCCAGCGCCGCGCCGCACGCTTCGCGGCAGTCGCGACCGTGCAGCAGGCCATCTCGGCCACGATCTCCCTCGACGAAGCATATCGCGAGATCTACAGAGCCGTCGCCTCCGTCGTCGACGCGCCCTGCTTTGCGCTGATGATCGCCGATCCGGTATACAAGCGTTTCGAGGCACACTGCATCGTGGTCGACTCCGAGGAGCGCGAGGGTGAAAGCGTCCTCGATTTTCCGAATGGAACCGAGACTATTGCCAAGGTATTTCAGACCGCCGTTCCGCTCATCTCGTCGAAGCCGGAGCAGTGGTGGAAGGGAACGATCTTCCAGGTCGCCGCCAAGCGTGAAGTGCAGAGTGAAATCACGGCGCCGCTCACCTATCACGCGCGTACCGTCGGAGTAATGCAGGTCCTTTCATATAAGACCAATGCCTACGACGCTCACGATCTCGACGTCATCATGCTCATTGCGCGACAGGCAGCGGTGGCAATCGAGAACGCCCGCCTGTTCGCAGCGCAGCGATACGAGCAGAAGCAAACCGAGGCGGCGGCAGAGATCGCGAGGCTGGCGCTACGCAAAGTCTCGGTAGCCGAAGCGAGTCAGAGCATCCTCAAGATCCTTGACAAAGTCGTGCCGTCGAGCGGCAAAGCGATCGGCCTGGTGTCCCCGGACGGACAAACCATCGTCTGCGTCGCCGCCTGCGGCACATGCGAACAGATGGAAGGAATAGTTGCACCGGTCGCGCGTAGCGCGGTCCGAGTGGCTTTGGCGAAAGAGGAACCGATATTCGTCGAGAAC
>CATPBN010000070.1 GCA_955652635.1 uncultured Gemmatimonadaceae bacterium | reverse complement strand
CGTCCTTCCGATCTGCTTCTAGTGCCTCGCCTGAACGCGTCATTCGATCTGACCGAGACTCAAACCGTGGTCCTCGGCGCGTCGGCTGCCTTCGGCCCGAATAATTCCGGACCCTCTGCCCGTACTCAGGTGTACGGTGTCGATGAGTACTGGAAGTGGAAGCCCGCCGCAGCTCAGGCGGGTTTTCCGTTCCTGTCGTTGCAGAGCGAGGCGATGTGGCGACGGTATGACGCTGCGCAGCGCATCTCCGCGGCCGATCCGCTGGTCACGTTGCCGAGTGAGATACTGAAGGATCGGGGAGCATACGCTCAGGTGTTGTGGGGAATAAAGCCCCGGATCGTTGCCGGGTTCAGAGGTGAATTCGCGAGCGGCGATCCAGGTGCATTTCAGTCGGAGGTGCGGCGTGATCGGACGCGATTATCGCCGAACTTTACGTGGTATCCGACCGAGTTCTCGAAGATCAGGGCGCAGTACAATTACGACGACCGGAAGGGAATCGGCACCGATCACTCTCTCTGGTTTCAGTTCGAGTTCCTGCTCGGCGCACACGCGGCACACAAATTCTAAAGGTAGACAAAGAAAAATGAGACCAAGAAATCTTCTGAAAGCGGCCGCTTTGGCGCTGATCGCGATTGTAGCCACCGGCGCTTCGGCGGCTGCGCAGATCCGAGTCGTTGCGACGACTCCCGATCTCGGTTCGGTGGCGAAAGAGATTGGCGGGGACAAGGTCAGTGTCGTAGCGCTGGCGAAACCGACTGAGGACCCGCATTACGTCGATGCGAAGCCAAGCCACATCGTGACGCTCAACCGCGCCGACGCGCTCATCGAAGGGGGCGCCGAGCTGGAGCTCGGATGGCTGCCTCCGTTGCTGGAAAACTCGCGCAACTCCAGGATCTCCGCCGGCGCGCCGGGCCGCATCGTGGCTTCGGAGGGGATCAAGCTGCTCGAGATTCCCACGAGCTTCGATCGCTCGAAGGGAGACGTCCACTCACTGGGTAACCCTCACTTCATGATCGACCCGGTGAGCGTAAGAATCATCGCGCGCAACATCGCCAGCCATTTCGCGCAGATCGATCCGCAAAATGCTGCGACGTACAACGGCAACCTGGGAAGGTTCAACGCGAAGCTCGACGCCAAGTTTGCGGAGTGGCAAAAAGAACTTGCCCCGTATCGCGGCGCGAGGATTGTGACGTATCACAAGGATTTCATTTACCTGGCCGACCGATTTGGACTCACCATCGTCGATGAGCTTGAGCCCAAGCCGGGTATAGCACCTTCGCCTGCGCATCTCGCCCAGGTCATCATCAAAATGAAAGCGACGAATGCGAAAGTCATTCTGGTGCAACCATTCCAGAATCGCCGAACAGCAGAGACCGTGGCGCGTCAGACCGGCGCATCGGTTCTCGACGTCCCGCAGCAGCCAGGAGCGGCTCCTAACACGACGAGCTACTTCGACTTGATGGACAGTCTTGTGCACACCCTCGCCACAGGTCTGGGGACACAGAAATGAGCGCGGATTTTCAGGTAGCCTGGGAGGTCATGAAGTGGCCTTTCATCGCTTGTCTGCTTTTTCCGCCACTGCTTGTCTATCTCGGCCTTCACGTCGTGAAGCGGGAAGTGATTTTCGTGGACCTCGCGCTCGCCCAGGTTGCAACTCTTGGGACGTGCATCGCATTGCTGATGGGCCACCACTTCGAGGACCGCATAACATTCTGGATTTCGCTCGCGGTGACATTCGTGGGGGCCGCGTTCTTCAGCTGGACGCGGAGCACCAAGAAAGGTCCTGTTCCGCAGGAGGCGATCATCGGCATCACGTTCGTAGTGGCGGCAGCAGGAGTCATTCTGCTGCTTAGCCGAGTCGCCGGTGGAAAGGAAGAGCTCGAGCACCTCCTGACGGGCGACATTCTTAACGTGACGAAGGGCGAAATCGGCCAGCGAGTGCTTGTATTCGCCGCGCTTGGCGGTTTCTACGCGGCTTTTCACAAGCGGTTTGTTCTGATCTCATCCGACCCTGAGAGAGCGTTCGCGGAAGGAATCCCGGTGCGTCTGTGGGACTTCCTGTTCTACGCGGCGTTCGCGCTGGTAGTCGTGAGTTTCGTGCGTCTTGCCGGCGTGCTGCTGACCTTTGCATACCTGATCGTGCCCGCGGTCTGCGGGACGATGCTGGCTCAGGAATGGATGAGGCGCCTGGCGATAGGATGGGGTGTTGCCGCGGCCGCGAGCTTGATCGGATTGTGGGCTTCGTATCGTATGGACCTGCCGACCGGTGCCGCCATTGTCGTTGCGTCCGGGCTGCTGCTGGCTGTCGTGGGCGTTTTCAAAGCTGTGCAACGCACTTAGGGTTTTCGTCGCCACGTTCTTTCTCGCTTGCGGGTGCGTCCAATAGTCTGAAATGGTGATTCCGTACCCGCGCATCCCGCCGACGATCGTATCGCTTGGTCCGCTCGCGCTCCGATGGTACAGCCTGATGTACGTCATCGGCTATGTGCTCGGTTATCGCCTGATACTGAAGCGTATCCAAAGCGGACGTAGCACTCTTACTCGCGCCGACCTCGACAACCTGATCTGGTATCTCGTTGTCGGCATGCTGATCGGGGCACGCGTGTTTTATGTGCTGGTTTATGGGCGCGGTGAATACGCTGCGCATCCCCTCGAAGTTTTTGCCGTTTGGCAGGGTGGTCTGTCGTTTCACGGGGCGATCATCGGAATGGCGGGCGCAATGATCTTGTTCGCCCGACGGTATCGGTTTCCGGTGCTCTCGATAACCGACACGGTCGCGGTATGCGGCACGCCCGGCCTCTTTTTCGGCCGTAT
>CATPBN010000069.1 GCA_955652635.1 uncultured Gemmatimonadaceae bacterium | reverse complement strand
TCATGTCGTATTGCGTCACAACGACGGAATCCTCGCTGCCGTTGGACGACCCGGACCCCTTCGAAGCCTGGGTGCAGATCGGGACGTAGTCGTCGAGGGGGCCCGGCGCGATGACGATCCCGGCCGCGTGCACTCCCGCATGTCGCGAGAGTCCCTCAAGCCTAATCGCGTAGTCGAGCAGGCGGCGGTAACGCTCCTTCCGCTCTTTCACTTCGCGACCGTCGTCCTTGCGCGTCGCGTAGAACTCCTTGATCTCCGGAATCCGCTCGATCGCTTCCTTGACGGTAAGCGAGAAATTTGGGTGATTCGGCACCAGCTTGGCGAGATAATCGGTCTCCGCCGGGCTAAATCCGAGAGTTCTGCCCACGTCCTTGATGGCGGCACGGGATTTCAGGGTTCCGAAAGTAATGATCTGGCCGACGGAATCGCGGCCGTACTTCTGGCGCACGTACTCGATGACTTCGCCGCGCCGCTCGAAGCAGAAGTCGACGTCGATGTCGGGCATCGACACGCGCTCGGGATTGAGGAAGCGCTCGAAGAGCAAATCGAACTTGAGCGGATCGACGTCAGTGATGCGGAGCGAGTAGGCGACAAGCGAGCCGGCAGAGGATCCACGCCCCGGCCCGACGGGAATGCCCTTGTCGCGCGCGGCCCTGATGAAGTCTTCGACGATTAGGAAATATCCGGCATACCCGGTCTTCGTGATGACGCCAAGCTCGTAATCGAGTCGCTCGCGTACATCAGGGGGAAGCGGTGAGCCGTAGCGCTCGACAGCTCCTTCTTCCGCCAGACGCACCAAGAGCTCGTTCTCGGTCTCGACCCCAGCGGGGAGCGGAAAGGAGGGGACGCGATACTGCTTGGAGAACGTGATAGCCGACTCTTCCGCGATCCGAAGGCTATTCTCCAGGACGTCCTTGCGACCAGGAAAGGAGTCGGCGATTTCGGGCGCGCTCTTGAAGTAGAGGCCTTCGTCGTAGTGCATCCGGTTGGTGTCGGAGTAATCCTTGCCGAGTCCGATGCAAAGCAGGATGTCGTGCGCGTCGTGATCGTCGCGCGTGAGGAAATGCGTGTCGTTGGTCGCGAGTACCGGAAGGTTTAGCTCCGCGGCGAGCTGAAAGACGCGGCTGTTGAGCGTCGCCTGGTTCTCGGAGTCATGCGCCTGCACCTCGAGGTAGTAGCGATCGCGAAACACATCCGCGTACCACGAAGCCGCCGCGCGGGCCTGATCGTACTCTTCGGACAGAAGATTGTGCGCGATCTCTCCGGCCATGCAGGCGGAGGAGACCACGATGCCCTCGTTGTATTTGGCGAGGAGCTCGCGGTCCATCCTCGGCTTCGCGTAGAATCCCTCCGTGTAGGCGAGGGATGATAGCTTGACTAGATTCTTGTATCCGGTCGCGTTCTGAGCGAGGAGGACGAGGTGGTAGTAGGGTTTTCCCCGATCGCCGCCGACGCGGTCGCGAGCGCGTCTATCGCCGGGCGCGACATAGGCTTCCATGCCGATGATCGGCTTGAGCCCAGCTTTCTTCGCTTTTTCCTGGAACTCCCAGGCGCCGTGGAGGTTACCGTGATCGGTTATCGCGAGCGCTGGCTGTTCGAACTCCAACGCTCTCGCGATGAGATCATCGATGCGGTTTGCGCCGTCGAGAAGTGAGTATTCGGAGTGACAGTGAAGGTGAACGAAGGACACGTGGTAAGATAATGCGCCGCGGATTCGTGGCGATAGCGGTTCTGCTCGGCGCGTTGGCTCTAATCTCTGCTCCGACAGCTTGTTACCTCAGTCGCGGGGCGTGGGAAGAAGCAAAGATTCTGAGTCGGCGACAGGCGATTTCCGAGTTGGTGGCGGATTCGCGCACGCCGAGTGATGTGAAAGAGAAACTTAGGGTGGTTTTGGCGGCCCGAAAGTACGCCAAGGACAGCCTGCAGCTCAGAACTAAAGACAGTTTCACGACATATTCCCGCCTTGATCACGACACTCTTGTGCTCCTGGTGTCCGCCGCGTACCGAGACACCCTCAAGCCTTACACGTGGTGGTTCCCGATCGTCGGCCGCGTTCCCTACAAAGGCTACTTCGACTTTGCCGCCGCACGCCGTGAGGCAAAGAATCTCGCGGCCGACGGGTTCGATGTTTACGTGCGACCGTCCGACGCGTTCAGCACGTTGGGATTCTTCAACGATCCGCTGCTCAACACGACTCTCAAAGGCGACACGCTCTCGCTCGCGAACACGGTGATTCACGAGCTGACGCACAACACTTACTACGCATCTGGACAGGCGCCGTTCAACGAATCGTTCGCGATGTTCGTCGGAGCTCGAGGCGCGGCGGCGTTTTTCCGATCGCGCGGTCAGGAAGGCGCCGCCGCCAAGCTGGATGCGCAGTGGGAAGACGACAAGCTGCTCGCGAGGTTCTGGAGCAGAGTGATCAAGTCACTCGACTCAGCGTACGCATCGCATCCGGACAGCAAGGACGCGAGGATAGCCGCGCGCGACACGGTGTACGCGCGCGCACGACAGGCTCTCATCTCGGAGATCGGGCCCTCGCTCAAAACAATCAGTCCGCGCTACGCCGAGCG
>CATPBN010000068.1 GCA_955652635.1 uncultured Gemmatimonadaceae bacterium | reverse complement strand
TGGATGAATCACCCGCGGTTGCGGAAGCTCGTCACCGCCGTCAACGAGCTTACCCTGGCGGAGCGCATCACACTGGTCAAGGGACTCGTGCCGGCAATTGCGGACGAGTTATCCGACACAGAATACGAAAAATTCGTCGACGCGATTCGCCTCAAAGGCGAGCGCTTTCACGAAGCGCAGGCGCATCCGGGCGAGGGCAGAGCCGAGCGCAAGATCAAGGGCGACCGCGACGTCGAGGGACGATAGCGATGCCCATGAACTTCGTTTGGATTATTGGGATTCTTGTCGTCGCGGCGTTGCTATTCGCCCTCTACGCGGGCAACACTCGCCGGAAGCCCTGAGTCATATCCCGAGAGCGAGCTGAGCCGGCGCGTCGACCGCCCTTGTCGCGGCTCCAGCGTAAAACGGCCCGACCACACTGTGCTGCGATGACGCTGTCAGCCGTCCCTTGAATCGTGCCCGGCGGAGCGCGTCCCCCACCGTGCTGAGCGCTGTGCGCGGATTGTTGCAGTTCTCGCTCAGGTGAGCCAGCACAATGTTGTTGAGGCCCGAATGGATGCTTTGACTCGCGGCCTGTGCAGCGACGCGATTGCTCAGGTGTCCGAAGTTGCCGGCGATTCGTCGTTGCAGTGACGGCGGATAGGGTCCCGCACGCAGCATCGCTTCGTCGTGATTCGCCTCGATCACCAGAATGTCGAGTTTGTCGAGAGCGCGGTAGACGCTCTCGGTAACGTGCCCGAGGTCGTAAACGATTCCAGCCCGCGCGCCTTCGCCGATGGATGTCACTATCACCGCAATCGGTTCGTTGGCATCGTGCGAGACTGGAACTGTCTCGAGGTGGAAATCACCGACGACCACGCTGCCCCTTCGAGGAGTGAGAATCGCGCCGAGTCCGGCCCAGTTCGGGCACATCATCCGCGTGCCCGCCGTGGACACTATCGTCCAGCCCCATTTCCGCGCCGCGGCACCGACTCCCTTCATGTGGTCGGTGTGCTCGTGCGTGACGACCACGGCCTCGATAGACTCGGGAGCGACGCCCGCGACCGCGAGCCGCTGCTTCAGAACTCTCGGCGCGAACCCGGCATCGATCAGGATGCGCGACCGGTCCGTCTGCAAGAGGACGGCGTTACCACTGCTTCCGCTTCCCAGGATCCACAGTTTCATCACCTGCTCCAACGTCTCTTGTGCGCTTCACCCAGCTGCTTCCGCGCTTTATCGCTCAGCTTCACATCGCGGCGCGACATCACGCGCTCCGCGACCACGAGAAATCTAGTGACGTCGTACGTCTCGTAGGGCTCACCCTCCCCCCACGCAAAGGGCGGAATGACTCTCGGCGGCGTCTTCGCGCCGATCACGTTTGCGCCTGCTCCGATCACTGTTCCAGTGCTCAGCATTGTTCCGATCCCGGTCTTGGCGTGATCCCCGAAGAGCGTCCCGAGGAACTGCAGCCCGGTATCCTTCATCCCGCCGGGAGTCCAGAGCTGTACGGGACCGTAAGTGTTCTTGAGATTGCTGGTCGTGGTCATCGCGCCGAGGTTGACCCAGCGAGCGAGGTAGGAGTGTCCGACGAACCCAGCGTGCCCCTTGTTGCTGTGACCGAGGACGATGGTGTTGCTGAACTCTCCCCGGACTTTGCAGTGGTCCCCGATTGACGAGCTGGCCACACGATCACCGAGCACCTGAGAGTCGCGCCCGACAGCGATCGGACCGATGAGGTGAGTGAACGGTGCGATCACCGCGCCCCGCCGAATCAGGATGGGACCGGTTGAAGCATCGAGGACGACCTGTGGACCGATGTCCGCGCCTTCTTCGATGAAGATCTTCTCCTTCCCGACGGTTGTCGCGTCCGGAGGAGCACGCAGCTCGAGTGAGCCCGCCCGGAGTGGAATGTCCTCGACCAGCTGCTCGGTCAAGGAGCCTATGAAGTCCCAGACTTCATTGACCCAGCGGCCTTTGATCCTCTTCCCGCCAAGACTCGTTTGAATCGAGCCAAGATCGATGGACCCGTCCGCGAACTGCGAGACCGGCATCGATCTCGCGAGCCGGACTGCCGCGGCCATTCCTTCGCACATCAGCAGGTCGAACCGGTCCAGCTTTACGTCCAGAGGAATCACGCAGCGGGAATTCACGATTATGGATCCAGCCGGGATCTCCGACTTGGGCGCCACCGCCGGTGGCGCGGTTCCTTCCTCGAAGTTTGCGAGGTGGGTCGAGCTGATGAATCCAGCGCTGGAGAAAGAAGTCGCCCTCTCCCAACGCTTGCGAATGAGCGAAGTGCCAGCGCGCAGTTCCGACACAGGCCGCGTGAGCGCGAATGGCTCGAACTGCCGGGCCCGCACATCGTCGTAGAAGTAAAGTGTGCTCACGACCTCTCCAGCTCAGCAGCGGACAGTGACTCTATCAATCGTTTCAAATCCGAGGCCTTGTCAGTCGTGGTCACCAAGGTGAGCCCGTTCTTCGTCACGACCACCAGATCGTTGACACCATACATCACTACCTGGCCCGAATCGGCGTGGACGACGTTGTCAGCGCAGTCGAGAAGATGGGCGTCGCCCGTTGTCACGTTGCCGAACTCGTCCTTGCTGCGAACCCTGCTGAGGGCCGCCCAGGTGCCGACGTCGTCCCAGCCAAAATCGCCGGGCACAACCATGACTTTGCTGCTGCGCTCGAGGATGCCGACGTCTACTGAAACCGGCATGATGACACTTTCGAAGAACTGCGA
>CATPBN010000067.1 GCA_955652635.1 uncultured Gemmatimonadaceae bacterium | reverse complement strand
TCGCCCGTCGCCATCTCGGCGATCCGACCGTTGTGGAGCTGTATGCCACCCATCAGCTGCACATCGTAGGGCACCATGTTCCAGTCCATCTCCTGGCCGGTGACCATCACCTTGGTCCCAAGCAGGCGACGCGCGGCCTCGCGGGCGGTCGCGAAGGCTTCCGGCAGCAGCTCGTCAAGCACGTTCGCGATCGCCGTCCGGAGCTCGGCCTCTACTCCGCCCCGTCCATCGACGCCACTCAGGTCGTTGTCGATCTGTTCGCGCTCCGCCGGATCGGACGCAACCCGCTTCCGGTCGCGGAGCTCGGCGATGCGCGCCTCGATGCCGGTCGTTACGTCACGGATCCGAGAGCGAAACTTCTCGGTCTGACCACGTAGCTCTTCTTCCGAAATGGTCTGGAGCCGGGCATAGTGCTCGTTGATCACGTCCACGATCGGCTGAACGCGCTTGCGCTCGCGATCGTGGCGAGTTCCAAACACTCCGCTCAGCAGTCCTGTCAACGCCATTTACTGATCTTCCTCACCGGGGGGGAGTCGCTCCACATCAACGATAGAGCCCGCGAGCTTCGATGAACATCTCGACGCTTTCGGGCACGAATCCCTTGATCGATTTCTTTGCGCGCCGCCGCTCTCTGATCTCGGTAGAAGAGACATCCACCCGCCGCGTAGACACCGTGACAACATTTTCCGCGGTGCGCCAATCTCCGACATCCTGAGCGCCCGATCTCATCATCAGCGCGAGTGTCGCCAACTCCTGAATCCGCTCCGGATTGCGCCACTGGGGAAAGCCAGCCAATGTGTCTTGTCCCATCAAAAGAAAGAGCTGCGCCCCCTTGTACCGCTCTGCCAAATGCTCCAGCGTGTCAACCGTGTAAGATAACCCCTTACGGTTGATTTCTGCGTCGTCGACGGCGTAATTCGCGTCGTCCGCCACCGCGAGCCGCACCATCTCCAGTCGGTCCAGGGCCGACGCAACCGGTGGCGTGCCAACCTTGAATGGCTGCGCCCAGACCGGAATGAAAATCAGTCTGTCGAGTTTGAGCGCTTCGCGTGCATCGGCGGCCAGAAGAAGGTGACCGACGTGGGGTGGATCGAAGGTGCCGCCCAAAACCCCAATTCGCATTGGTCTAGGTCGCCGGTGTCGCTGGCGCGGGACCGCACGCCTTTACCACATCGCGGTCGTTGGGGTACGCCTTCCGCATCGCGTCACAGAGATCGCGCGCGTCTTCCGTGTACTTGATGGCGCGGTACGACTCCAGCAGCCGGAGATAGGCGTCCTTTGTCTTCGGCGCGTTCGGATGAAGCCGGATCACGTCCTTGAAGTACAGAATAGCCGAGTCGAACGCCTTTCTTTTCAGGTACAGGTAACCCGTGTTGTAATCCTTCTCCGCCAGCCATTCGTCGAGCTTGCTGATCTCCTTCTTCGCCGGCTCGGCAAATGGCGAGTCGGGATAGCTCGCGAGAAGCGACTGAAACGACGTGAGAGCATTGTTCCCGTAGGTTGCGTCCAGCTCAGGATGTCTCCACTCGCGCTCATAGGCCCGCCCCGCGAGGTAGAGCGCGTCAGCCACCAGTGTGTCCTGGGGAAAAGCATCGATCAGCCGATTGTACGTGCCAGCGGCGAGCAGATTCTCACCCAGCTTGTTCTGGGATTGCGCCAGATAGAAGAAGGCGAGCGGAAGCCGTGGATCGCGCGCCGGGAGATCGAGAGTGAGCTTCTCCAATGCCTTGGCGGCGTTGTCGTACCGACCCGCCTTGAACTCCGCCATCGCTACCTGGTAGAGCTTGTCGGTGTTCGGGTAAATCTTGGGATCGAAGGGGGGCGAGCATGCCAGCGGTGCCGCGAGCACGAGAGCCAGCAACAGGGGTCTCAATCTCAACATCCGGATGGTATTACCCTCTGCCGTCGAGTGTGTTCATGCGGATGGGCGCCCGATGGAATGGTATCGCACGCCCAGCTGCCGCATTTTCTCGACGTCGTAAAGATTTCGGCCATCGACGATGACCGGCTGCTTGAGCGTGCGCTTTACCCGCTCGAAATCCGGATGGCGGTACTCGTTCCAGTCCGTTACCACGACCAATGCGTCCGCGCCGGGGAGCGCCTCATAATTAGTCTCCGCATAATCTATTCGGTTGCCGAGCAAACTCCGGGCATGATCGAGCGCGGCAGGATCGTGCGCGCAGATCGACACTCCCTCCTTGAGCAGCGCCTCGATCAATGTCAGCGCCGGCGCCTCGCGCATGTCATCCGTGCCCGCCTTGAAGGCGAGCCCCCAAATGGCGACTCGGCGGCCTGAGAGCTCCTCCCCGAGCGCGCGCCGGAGCTTCGTCAGGAGGACCGTCTTCTGACGCTCGTTGGCTGATTCGACCGCCGCCAGGACATCGAGCGGTACGCCAGACTCCGAGCCCATCTTCACGAGTGCCTTTACATCCTTCGGGAAACACGACCCGCCGTAGCCGGGCCCCGGAAACAGGAACGACTGCCCGATGCGTGAGTCGCTTCCGATTCCGCGCCGCACGAAGTCGACGTTCGCGCCCACCTTGTCACAGAGGTTGGCGATCTCGTTCATGAACGAGATGCGCGTCGCCAACATTCCGTTCGCCGCGTACTTGGTCATCTCAGCCGACGAGATATCCATCAGCAGAACCGGCTTTCCGGTGCGCACGAAGGGGGCGTAGATCTCCGTCATCACGCTGCGCGCGTGCGCGGACTCAACGCCGAGCACCACCCGATCGGGCCGCATGAAATCCTCGACGGCGGCGCCTTCCTTGAGGAATTCGGGATTGCTGCAGACGTGGAATGGGAATTTCGCCTCGCGCGCCACGGCCTTCGCGACCTTGGCCGCGCTCCCTACCGGAACCGTGGACTTGGTCACGACGACGATCTCTCGCGTCATGTGCCGCCCAATCAGCTCCGCGACCTGGAGGACGTACTTGAGATCGGCGGCTCCGTCCTCTCCAGGCGGCGTTCCCACGGCGATGAAAACGACGTCGGCCGATGCGATGGCGTCCGCCAGATCGGTGGTAAACGAAAGTCGTTGCTCTTTCTGGTTCCGCTCGACGAGCGGCTCCAGACCGGGCTCATAGATGGGAATATCGTTTTTCCTGAGCCGCTCGATTTTCTTCTTATCGATGTCGGCGCAGCAAACGGTATTGCCAGTCTCAGCGAGACAGGCGCCTACGACGAGTCCGACGTAGCCGGTGCCAACTACAGAAATGTTCACGAGCTGGTCGAGTTAGGCAGTTGCGTAGGATGCAGCTGACGCGAGCGAGACGATTCTGCCCTTCCCCTTCGTAAGCTTTGCCGTCGCGTTGCGCGTGTCGACTACGACGCGCGCCAGATCGACCACGCGCTGATAGTCGACCGAGGAATGGTCGGTGACGATCACGACGGCGTCAGCGCTCTTGATCTCCTTGTCCGTGAGCGCAACACTCACGTGCTCGTGTCCATCCTCACGGAACTTCGGCACGTAAGGATCGTGGTAATGCACTTTGGCGCCCTGGGTCTCGAGCAGGCGAATCACATCGAGCGCGGGACTCTCCCGCATGTCGTCGATGTCCTTCTTGTAGGCGACGCCCAGCACGAGTATGCGGCTTCCATTGACCGCTTTCCTCTCTTCGTTCAAGGCCTCTGTAACCTTTCGCACGACGACCGCCGGCATTTCGCTGTTGATCTCGCTCGCCAGATCAATGAAGCGCGTCTTGTAGTTGAGCGTCCTCATCTTCCAGGCGAGATAGTGCGGATCGAGCGGAATGCAATGCCCGCCGATACCCGGTCCGGGCGTGAACTTCATGAAGCCGAACGGTTTCGTCGCGGCTGCGTCGATTACCTCCCAGATGTTCACACCGAGCTTGTCGCAAACGATCGCCATCTCGTTCACGAGTCCGATGTTGACCGACCGGAATGTGTTCTCCAGCAGCTTCACCAGCTCCGCTGTCTCCGGGCTGGATACTGGTACGATCGTGTCGAGACACGTGGCGTAGAGCGCTGAGGCGATCTCGGTACATGCGGGCGTTATACCACCCACGATTTTGGGAGTGTTCTTGGTGTTCCAGACAGGATTGCCGGGATCGACGCGCTCCGGACTGAATGCCAGGAACACGTCCTCTCCGACCTTGAGCCCCGCCGCTTCGAGCTTGGGCTGCATTAGCTCCCGCGTCGTACCGGGATAGGTCGTGCTCTCCAGGATCACGACGACGCCGGGCCGACAGTTGCGTCCAATCGCATCCGCCGCGGCGATCACGTAGCCCATGTCCGGGTCGCGTGTTTTCGCGAGCGGCGTGGGGACGGCGATCGAGATCGCATCCATCTCCTGCATTCTCGACTCGTCGGCGGTCGCTTCGAACTTCCGCGCCTTGACCAGCCGCGCCACCTCCGCGCTCGGCACGTCCTGGATGTGCGACTTTCCGGACATGAGTGCCTTCACGACGCTGTCGCTGACGTCGTAGCCGATCACCTTGAATCCAGCGCGCGCAAATTCCAACGCGAGCGGGAGTCCCACGTAACCGAGCCCGACGACCCCGATGCAGGCGGTCCTGTTATCTATTTTGGCGAGGAGCTGATCCTTTAATGACAAAGTGCGCTCTCTGTGCAAATAGGTTTCAGCGGCCGTAAAAACCGCGCACCGCTTCGATTACTTCATCCAGCTGTGACTGCTTCAGCTCCGGATAGACGGGAAGCGAGATGACCTCCTTGGTCGCTTTCTCGCTCTCCGGGAATGCGCCGCGCTTGTAGCCGAGATATTCGAAACACGGTTGCAGGTGGAGCGAGAGCGGATAGTAAACCGCCGATCCAATCTCTTTCGCCTTGAGATGCGCCTGGAGATCCTCTCGACGGGCAACCCGCAGCGTGTACTGGTTGTAGATCGACTCGTTCGCCGGGTCGATCGTCGGCGTTCGCACACCCTCGACGTCGGCGAACGCGGCGTCATAATACGCGGCGTTCTTCCGCCTCGCCGCGCTCCACGACGAGAGCATCGGGAGCTTGGCCGAGAGAATCACGGCCTGCAGCGCGTCGAGCCTGCTGTTGTACCCGACCTCTTCGTGGTAATACGTCTTGAGCCCCCCATGAGTCCGCAGCCTGCGCACGCGAGTGGCGATCTCGTCGCTCTGTGTCACGACCATCCCGCCGTCGCCGTAACCGCCCAGGTTCTTCGACGGAAAAAAGCTGAAGGTGCCGATCGTCGCGGCTTCGCCGGCCATCACCCACTTGTCGTTGATTTTTCGCCGCGCCCCAATCGACTGCGCCGCATCCTCGATCAAGGGAACATCGCGCGCGGCATCCATGATGGATTCGATGGGCGCCATCTGGCCGAATAGATCCACGCCAATGACCGCCCGGGTCGTCGGCTTGATCGCTGCCGCGATCGTCCCGCCGGAAAGATTGAAGGTGTCGGGGTCGATGTCCGCGAAGACAGGACGCGCGCCAACATTGTGAATGGCGCCCGCAGTCGCGAAAAACGTGAAAGGCGAAGTCAGCACTTCTTCGCCACGGCCAATGTCGAGCGAGCGAAGGGAGAGGAGAAGAGCGTCGGTTCCATTTGCGCAGCCGATTGCGTGCCTCACTTGCGAAAGCTTGGCGAGGTCGCGCTCGATGCGCTCGACAGGCTCACCCAATATGAACGCCTGATCCTCGACGACCTTCATCATCGCGTTCGCCACCGAATCGCGAATCGTCGCGTGCTGTGCTTTCAGATCAAGAAGTGGTACCGCCATTCTACCGGTTGTCTCCAATGCGTTCGGAACGAGCCTTTAAAGATACATGACTCGGGCTCATACTTGGGCGCGAAGGGGCAGCGGAACCTCTCGTCCCGTCTTGGCAGATTCGTAGATGCCGAGGATCAGCTCCAGAGACTTCCGACCCGCGCGGCCGTCGGTGTCTGGTTTGGCCTCGCCCTTGAGCACCGCCAGGACGTTTCTGTAGTAGCCCTGGTGCCCAAGCCCATAGACGCTTTGTGGATTGGTGTTCGCGCTCTCGACCAGTTTGTCGTCGTCGTCCGGATCGGCAAAATCCCAGTGTTCGATCTTGTTGACCGCTGTTCCGCCGACCTTGGCAGAACCCTTCTCTCCCAGAATCGTGAGCG
>CATPBN010000066.1 GCA_955652635.1 uncultured Gemmatimonadaceae bacterium | reverse complement strand
TCCCAGAGCCAGTCGCCCGTTTCCTTGGCCACACGGGCGTACAGGCCGTATCCGAAAAGATTGCGGCGGGTCGAATCGAGTCTCGTTGAAAAGAGTCCGTCCGAGGTCTGGTTTCTACCCGGCCGCTGGTAGTACCTCGCGCTGGCGGTTTGCGCCAAGCGGATTGCCGACGTGTCCCCCCCGATGTGTGTCAAGGCTGTCTGAATGTTCAGAGAGTACGCTCTGTCCGCCCAGTGGTGGTCCAAGTCGAGCCCGGTCGCCTGCGCGTTGGAGCGCATGAGCGAGACTTCGTCCGGGTTTGTGAGAGCGCGATTGACCATGGTCGCGATTGTTCCGATTCGCGTAGCTCCACCGCGAAAATCCTTCCGCAGCCGCCCAATGAAGTAGTTCGTGAGAGGCTCGATCTCCTGTGTGTTGTCAACCGTGCTGCCAACCGGGCGGAACCGCGCCTGCTCGCGGTTTGTGATCGCGTCGAGTATCCCCACCGTGATTCCGTTGCTCGTTCTGCCGGTAATCTTCCCGGCGCCGAGAATGGTGGTGGCGTCCGCCGCATCCATGAAGTCCGATCTACCGGACACCAGGCCGGCGAGCTGGGGTGAGCGGCCTATGCGCCGGGTGTAGATGAAGTTCAGGCTCGAGACGTTGCTGCAGAAGTAGCAGCTGAAGCCGCCGGTCGAGAAATACTGCGAGTTCGAGACGAAGAACGGTCGCTTCTCCGAGAAAGTAGTCTCGAATACCGAGAGGTTCACGACAGCAGGGTCGACTTCGACCTGCCCGAAGTCAGGGTTTATGGTAGCATCGAGCGTGAGGTTCGACGTGAGGTTGACCTTCGCGTCGCCGCCAATTCGGTTGGTGAGCTCGGAGCTGGAATGGTAGGGATCGCCGGGTTGCGCCCGCTCGAACTTGCTACGAGACGTGGCGTACGGGACCAGCTCCACCTGGCGCGGACGCGAATTGACGGTGATGCCTTCAAGAGTCCCGAAATAGGCGGGGCCTCCGTACTCGTTGTTCCGCCAAAACGCCCACATGTCCTGCTCGTGGCGCCGGTCGATCGTTCGCCAGATCTGCATCCCCCAGACCTGCAGTGTGTCGCGCGAGAAGCGAAGCTGCGAGTACGGGATTCTGAACTCGGCCGTCCATCCGAGTGAGTCAATTTTGGTCGCGCCCTCCCACACCGGGTCGTAGGAGGCATCACCGTTTTGGTGATCGCCCTTCACTCCGTCGGGATTGAGCTCGAACCACGTTCTGCTGTTCTTGTCGCGAAATGTGTCGAAAACGAAAGCAATCCGGTCCGAGGTGAGATTGCCGTTGCCGTTCAGGTTCAGCAACTGGTCTCTGCGTGCGAGGGCGGAGCGAACTCCCTTCGCTCCCAAGGAGTCGTACATCCTTGCGCCGATGTAAATGGCCGATGCGTCGTAGAGTATGCGAATTTCCGTACGCTGGCTCGGTGGCCTGCCTTCGTCCGGTAGAGATTGCGTGAACTCCGTTATGGGCGTCGCTCTGGCCCACGCCGGCTCGTCGAGGCGGCCGTCGATCGAGATTTCACCCTGCCTCAACGCGGCGCGAGCCGTTGGTCGGGGGTCGGCTTGGGAGCGGGTTGTCTGTTGTGCGGCGATGGGCAGGGCGCGAGCAAGGAGCATCGACAATATGAACACGTGAACCGTGACTAGCCGGCGAACGAGCATAGGTAGACCCTTCGGGTGGAGTTCCACGATTGGTGCGCTTGAGGGAGCGCGCCCCCCTCGCGTTCGATTCATTAGACCGCGTAAGGTCCCAAAAGGTTGGATTCGGCCCGGGCCACCACCAAAACGCCCACGGTTGTAGTTTCGTTCATGAGACTTCGAATCGCATTTTCGGCCATTGTCACGGTCGCGGGAACCTTGCAGGCGCAAAACGGCTTTGAGCCCATTTCGGTCGCGCCGGAGGCGGGTGAGACCCATTTGCGCAACATCCGCCAGCTCACCATTGGTGGACAGAACGCCGAAGCGTATTTCAGCCATGACGGCAGGCGTCTCATTTTTCAAAGCACGCGCGATGCTCGCACGTGCGACCAGCAATACGTCATGAATGTCGACGGATCTCAAGTCCGCCGCGTTTCGAATGGCCTTGGGAAGACGACGTGCGGGTACTTCCTGAACGGCGACCGCAAGGTTTTCTACGCATCGAGCGACGCTCTCGAGAAAAACTGTCCGCCGCGTCCCGACGCCTCGAAGGGATATGTCTGGCGGCTCGATCCTTTCGACATCTACACGGCTCGCGCCGATGGCTCGCACCGCAAACGGCTGACGCATTTCGGCGTCTACACTGCTGAGGGCGTCCTGTCGCCCGATGGGAGAAGGATCGTTTTCACGTCGCTCAAGGGCGGCGATCTGGATATCTACGTCATGAATGTCGACGGATCGGGCGTCATCCAGCTGACGCATCAGATCGGCTACGACGGCGGTCCATGGTGGTCACCAGATGGAAAGCAAATCGTCTATCGTGCGTACCACCCACCGAACGAAACGGAATTGGCGAGCTACAAGGATCTACTCGCGCAGCGGCTGGTTCGTCCGAACAAAATGGATTTGTGGATAATGAACGCGGACGGAAGCAACCAGCGGCAGGTCACGCACCTCGGCGCGGCGAGCTTCGGGCCATCGTGGACCCCGGATGGCAAGAGAATCATCTTCGCATCCAATCATCACACCGATCCAAAGCTCGGAAACTTCGATTTGTTCTTGATCAATCCCGATGGCTCTGGACTCGAGCAGGTGACGACCGCGCCCACGTTCGATGGATTTCCGATGTTCAGCCCGGATGGCAAGAAGCTCGTATGGGCGTCCAACCGTCACGACGCCAACCAACACGAGACGAACATTTTTGTGGCGGACTGGGTCAATTGAGGCCAATGCAGCGTTAACGACGTGGTTTGATCGTGCCGGTGCCGCCTTTCTGATTGCATTCCTGGGTTCCAACACATATCCTGACATGTCGATTCTTCGCCCAGATTTGCCTGCATTCCGGTTCAGGGAAACCCTACCTTCGATTGCGGGGTATGGGTTGTGCGGTGGTTGGGTGTCTTCGATAAACTTCGTCCAATAAAGATGATCAAGCGTGTAGCACTTCTCCTGGTTCTTTTTGCCGCGCTGGTAGCGGCCTCGGCGGCTCGATCCCAGCAGCCGGCCGGGAAGTCGTCCGGTTCGGCCAAGCCTCGCCCGGTCGAGGACTCGGTCAAATTCAAGCCGTCGCCCGAATTGCAGAAATCCCTCGACGAGCTCGCGGCGTCAGTCCAGGCGCTCGCGCACCGCATCGCATCTGATCCACAAATCCGGTCGGACGCAATGAGGGTCGCGTCGGGGTTGGTGAGCACCACGCAGCGCGTGGTCGCCGAACAATCGGTCGTGATTCAGGACGCGCTCAAGACCGCGGCCGACCGCATCGCCGCCGCGCAATCGATCCAGCACCAGCCATCGAAAAAGCAGTAACACGACCGACGGGACGGTTCGAAAGGCTCTAGCTGGCGCGATCGTAGCGACGCTGACCGCCGTCGCCGCGCACGTATTGGGAGTGCAGCAG
>CATPBN010000065.1 GCA_955652635.1 uncultured Gemmatimonadaceae bacterium | reverse complement strand
GCGTGCGCACGGTGCGCCGCTCCAAAGGCGTCGTTGACGAAGCAGTCCCCGAGTGCGGCGAGCGAGCGAGCGAGACGCTGATCGTTTTTCTCCTCCCCGCCCAGAAATCTCGTGTTCTCGAGGAGGAGAATCTCACCCGGCTTGAGATTCTCGCTCGCCTTGACGGCCTCGTCGGAGTCGGTCGACTCGACGAAGATCACGTTGCAACGCATCAGCTCCATCAGCCGGTTGGCTACTGGCTGGAGCGAGTACTTCGGCTCCGGCTTTCCTTTCGGGCGTCCGAGATGCGATAGGATGACCGGACGTCCTCCGCGCTCGAGCAGGAGCTTGATAGTTGGAAGAGCGGCACGGATCCGAGTGTCGTCGGTTATTTCGCCGTTCTCATCGAGCGGGACATTGAAGTCCACGCGAAGGAGCACTCGCTTGCCCCGCAGCTCCGCGTCGGTCAAATCGCGGACGGTTTTCTTTTTCACTTTTCGCTCGGCTAGAGTCGCGACCCCATGAAGCGCAGCATGTCGACGCAGCGCGAGGCGTATCCCCACTCATTGTCGTACCAGCCGTGAATCGTGACGAGACTGCCGTCGATGACATTCGTGGTCTTCGAATCGAAAATGCACGATGCAGGATCACCTATGAAATCACTCGACACGAGCTCTTCTTCCGTGTAGCGGAGGATTCCCTGTAGTGGCCCGTCGGCCGCCGCCTTCTTGAACGCGGCGTTCACCGAATCCTTCGTCGCGCCCGTCTTTTCCACTTCCACGGCGAGAATGATGAAGGACACGTCGGGCGTGGGCACCCTGATCGAACTCCCGTCGATCTTCCCCTTCGTTTCAGGGATCACGAGCGAGGTGGCCTTTGCCGCTCCTGTCGTGGTGGGGATCATGGAGAGCGCAGCGGCTCTGGCGCGCCGCAGATCCTTGTGCGGGAGGTCGAGAATCTGCTGGTCGTTGGTGTAGCTGTGGATGGTCGTCATCGAGGCGTGACGAAAGCCGAACGCGTCACGAATGACCTTTACCATCGGCACCACGCAGTTCGTCGTGCAGGACGCGTTGGATACGATCGTGTGCTTTGCCGAATCGTACTTGTCGCTGTTGACGCCCATCACGATGGTGATGTCCTCGCCCTTGGCTGGGGCCGAGATCAGGACTTTTTTCGCGCCGCCCTGGATATGCTTGCGTGCGGATTCGGCGTCCGTGAACCGCCCAGTGGACTCGAGCACGATGTCGACGCCGAGATCTTTCCAGGGCAGCGCCGCCGGATCCTTCTGGGACAGCACCTTGATCTCATCGCCGTCGATGATCACAGAGTCCTTTCCGGCTTCGACATCCCCCTGATACGTGCGGTGCACCGAGTCGTACTTGAAGAGGTGCGCCAGAGTCTTCGTGTCGGTGAGATCATTCACCGCGACAAAATCCAGGTCGGCTACACCCTGGTTCTTCGCCGCGCGCACGACCTGCCTGCCGATTCTGCCGAATCCGTTGATGCCTATCCGTGTTGCCATTCCCTGAGCTCCATTTGGTTAAAGCCGGTCCCCACTTGCATGAGCCCGGCCAAAGGTCGCGTAACTGATTATTCGCGCGCCGGCGTCGTAGAGCACCTTTGCGCACTCGTTGAGCGTTGCCGCGGTCGTGACGACGTCATCCACCAGCACGACGTGCGTGCCCTCGAACGAGTCGAGTTTTCCGCCGCAGATTTTGAAACGATCCTGCAACGTTGCCCTGTCTCTGTTCGGGTGTCAACCGCGTTTGCGAATCGGTTTCGCGCGAGCGAGCAACCGCGCGCTCCCAAACCGGAATCTGCCACCGCCGCGACAAACCACGAGCAAGAAGCTCGCTCTGATTATAGCCACGCTCTCTTTTTCTCGCTGAGGCCCCCCAGGGGAATCGGAAACGACGGCGGCTCGCTCTTCGACCACGTCTTGACGCGCGGGAGCAGGAGGTCGACCGCGCCAGAGCAGCGCTTACGAATCCAGCCTCTCCGACGCCGGTCGGCTAGGGCAGTGACAACCGCATCGCTTCCCGGTCGGGCTCGCTCCCGAACCAGCGCTGAAACGCGAGGGCCCCCTGCTCCAAGAGCATCGTCAATCCATCCGCGGCGCGAATTCCGTTGTCTCTCGCTGCCCTCACCCACGGCGTTCCTCCACGTCTGTACACGAGATCCAGCACCGCTGCTGACTTTGGTATGAGCGCGACATCGACGGGCTCGTCTTCATCCTGCTGGCCCACGGGAGTCGCGTTGACGATCAATGTGGCATCGCGGACCGCGCGTTCCACGCTCTTTTCGGTGCGCGCGACATCCGGAAACCGTTTGGCAAGCGCTGCTGCCCGGTCGCTGTGTCTGGCCACCACCGTTGCTCTTGCGTCAGGCCACTCTTCGATCGCCGCAAGGACGGCAGCCGCGGCGCCGCCTGCCCCGAGTACGACGATGCGGGCTCCGGTCGTTTCGCCGCCGAGTAGCGCTCGAGCGGCCGCATCGAACCCGCCCACGTCGGTGTTGTCACCGTGAAGCTTCTTGGCGTCGAACCAGAAAGTGTTGACTGCGCCGACCTTCGCCGCCAGATCGGTCAAGTGATCGCAGAGATCGTGGAAGGCGATCTTGTGCGGGATGGTCACATTCCCCGCGGCGTTCGTGGTCTTCAGCTGGCGAACAACCGAGCGAAGCTCCCGACCGGTGACGTCGAGCGCTTCGTAAACGAGCGGAATATTGGAAGCCTTGAGAGCGGCGTTCTGAAAAACCGCCGAGAGCGAGTGACTGACCGGATGACCGAGCAACACGAGCCGGCCAGGACGCTTCGTCATCTGACTCCCGCTGTCAGCTTTGGAGGCGGTCAAATAGTTTCTCGAGCTCCTCTTCGAGGATGTCCGCCGTGTTTCGGTATGTCTCCAGATCGCCTCCGTAGGGATCACTGATTCCCGCGTTGACGATGCCGGACGCGTACTCGTCGATTACGTGTACTTTGCCGCGGCCGCCCATTTGTTTGACCTGCTCCAGATGGCCGGGGGTCATGACGAAGATGAGGTCCGCTTCGGAGACGATCGCGGCCGTGAGCTTCCGTGACCGGTGGCCCGTGAGGTCGAGACCGCGCTCCATTCCGACCAGGAGCGCTTCATCAGTCGCCGGGACATTGTCCTGCGCGTTTGTCCCCGCGCTGGAGACGTTCAGGTCTTCGAGTCCTCGGCGGTCGGCGATCTTGCGCGCCAGCGCTTCGGTGAGGGGACTGCGGCAGGTGTTGCCGCTGCACACAAAGAGCAAATTCATGTTCAGGCGTCCCCAACAAGGTCCGGAACGCTCTCCCGCAACTTCGCCGCTGGGATCGCGCCGGGACGAATGACGCGCGGAAGTCTGCCCGTACAATCGACCACCGTCGAAGGCTGGGAATCGCGGAGTCTTCCGGCGTCGAGAACCCGGAGCGTCCCGCGACCGATAGCGTCACTCCATTGCGCAACGATCTGGTCGGCAGAAGTCGCCGCGGGAACGCCCGGTCGGTTGGCGCTCGTAGAAGTGATCGGGTCGCCGTGTGCGAGAATCAGCCGCGCGAGTGATCGATGCGGTGTCCACCTCACGGCTACTCCGCCCTCGGGTCCCCGCAGTCTGTCCGGCACGCGCTTCTCACCGCCGGGCAGCACAAGCGTGAGGGGACCGGGCCAGAAGCGCGCGGCGAACATCGACGCATATCCAGTCAAGTGGAGTCCGAGCCGCGTAATCATCTCGCTTGCCGCGACCAGCAGAAGAAATGGTTTTCCAGGCGAGCGTCCCTTGAGTGTAACGAGCTGCTGCACCGACCGCTCATCCACGGCGCCGCCGAATCCGTACACGGTCTCGGTCGGATACGCCAGGACTTTTCCGGCCGCGAGATGGGCGAGCGCTCCGTTGATGGCAGACTCGACCTCCTGCGGCGACCAGAACGGCACGACCATCGACTCCGGCTTCATTCGCGGAAGATACTCAGCGCCTCCACTAACGCGAAATCAATTTCCTCGGTGATTTTTTGGGCGCGCTCGCTCCCACGCACTACCACGACCGGCAATCCGATCTGCTCGCACAACGCGGCGTCGTCTGTGGCGATACGATCGGCATCACGCGCCTCGCGGTGTGCCCGCTCGATAGCCTTGCGCGGAAAGGCCTGTGGCGTCTGCGCGCGCCACAATCCAAAGCGGTCGACCGTTTCGATCACCTTTCCGTTCGATTCGACTCGTTTGAGCGTGTCGACCACTGGAATGGCGGCAACTGCTCCGTTGCCCTGTCGCGCTTCGTCGATCACGCGTCCAATCGTCTCGCTCGTCACCAGGGGCCGCGCGGCGTCGTGAATGACCACGATCTCGCACTCAGTTGGAAGATCTTCCAAGCCGTTGGCAACCGACTCGCTCCGTTCCCTGCCACCAACGGAGAGGAGCAGCCGGTCCGCGTCGCTCTGAAAGATCCACGGTGGTGGATCGCCGACGTACTCCCGCGGGAGGACACAGACGACCATCGCGACGTCGGCGCGTGCCTGAAAGGTCTGGATGCTGTGCAGCAGCATCGGCTTGCCGGCGACCCATCTGAACTGCTTCAGCTCTTGCGACCCCCCCCCGGTGCGCGACCCGCTGCCGGCGGCGACGACAATCACACCGACATCGCGCTTCATCTACGCGTACAACGGTTGATGGGGGGGCGGTCGCGGCTCATTCAGGTCTGAAAAAGGTGCCTGAAGAGATCGTTGATCGTGCGAACGCCCACGACCTCGAGACCGCGCGAGCCGCGCTTCGGGATTCCGCGCTCCGACATGTAGGCGACGGTCATTCCCATTTTCGCGGCTTCTCCCAGCCTGCGCTCGGCTTGAGACACAGGCCTGATCTCCCCGCCCAGTCCGACCTCGCCGAGAAAAATCGCCGAATTCGCGACCGGACGATCGTAGATACTCGAGGCGAGGGCACTCGCGACGGCAAGGTCCCCAGCGGGCTCCTGCATTCGAACCCCTCCGACGACATTGAGGAAGACATCGAACTGGGAGAAAGATAGGCCGGCTCGCTTGTCGAGCACAGCCAAGAGGAGCGCGAGTCGTCGTCCGTCGTAGCCGGTGCTCACCCGCTGCGCAGTGCCGTATCCCGTCTTGGTCGCCAGGCCCTGGATCTCAATGAGCACGGGACGCGACCCTTCCAGAAGCGCCGTCACCGCGCTGCCCGAGGAATTGTTCAGCCGATCGCCGAGGAAGAGCTCGGACGGATTCTCGACGGCGATGAGGCCTTCCTCCGTCATGCGGAAGACTCCGATCTCGTCGACGCTTCCGAATCTGTTCTTGGTGGCGCGAAGGATCCGGTGCTCCAACATTCCCTCGCCCTCGAAGTACAGAACCGTGTCGACGATGTGCTCGAGCGTCTTTGGACCCGCAATTCCTCCGCCCTTCGTGACATGCCCGACAGCGAACACCGTCGTCTCTGTTTCCTTCGCGAAGCGCATCAATCGCGCGGCGCACTCCCTCACCTGACCCACATTTCCCGGCGCGCCTTCGAGATCGCTCGTGAAGACGGTCTGGATGGAGTCGACGACTATCGCATCGAGCCGCTCGGACCCGGCAGTCGCGAGAATCGTCTCGAGCAGCGTTTCATTGAGGAGGGAAACGTTTTCCGCCGAGCCGTGCAGGCGTTCGGCGCGGAGCTTCACCTGGAGCGCGGATTCTTCACCCGAGACGTAGAGCGTCGAATGACCGAGCTCCTCGAGCTTTCCCGCGACCTGGAGGAGAAGCGTGGACTTGCCAATGCCCGGCTCGCCACCAACGAGGACCATCGAGCCCGGTACGATTCCGCCGCCGAGGACAAAATCGAATTCCTTGATTCCCGTCTTGAGGCGCCGGCCCTGCGAGCTCTTGACGTCCCGCAGCCGCACCGTCGGCGCGACGCTTCCGCCCTCGGCCATGGACTTCTGCCCCGAGATGCGACGGCCCGATGCGGAAGTAGTGGCTCGGGTTGCCATCTCCTCGACCAGAGTGTTCCACTCGCCACAGGCATCACAACGGCCGGCCCACTTGGGATGATCGGCGCCGCAGTTGGTGCAGCGGTATACCGTTTTTGCTTTCGGACTCACTAGGGCGACAGGCGGGGCGAGAGATTCTCGAAGCGCGTGTAGGTCTTGTTGAAGTACAGGTTCACGAATCCGGTCGGTCCGTTGCGCTGCTTGCCGACGATTATCTCAGCGCGCCCTTCGAGTGAGTTACCGTCCTTGTCCACTGCTCCCGGCTGCTCGTACATCTCCTGCCGGTAGATGAACATCACGAGATCGGCATCCTGCTCGATCGCGCCAGACTCACGAAGGTCGGACAGCTGGGGTCGCTTGTTCTCGCCCGTGCGCTGCTCGGGCGCGCGCGACAACTGTGAGAGCGCCACAACCGGGATCCGCAGCTCGCGCGCAAGCGCCTTGAGAGATCGCGAGATGTAGCTGATCTCCTGTTGCCTGCTCTCGGTGTTGGTCGGGCCCTGCATCAGCTGCAGATAATCCACCACTACCATGCCGATGTTGTTTTCCATCTTGAGGCGCCGAGCCTTGGAGCGCATCTCGAGCAGCGTCATCGCTGGCGTGTCGTCAATCCAGATCGGCGCGTGGCTCAGTATCCCCGCGGCGCGTCCGAGGCGCACGAATTCCTCGTCGTGCAGTTTCCCTTTGCGAAGGCGTTGCGCGTCGACGCGCCCTTCGGAAGTCAGGAGGCGCTGGACGAGCTGCTCCTTGCTCATCTCCAGAGAGAAGAATGCCACAGGAATGTTGTGATCCAGCGCGGCGTTCTGGGCGATGTTGAGCACGAAAGCGGTTTTCCCCATCGATGGACGGGCGGCGACGATGACCAGGTCCGACGGCTGGAAACCTGCCGTGATCTCGTCCAGGTCCTTGAACCCGCTCGCCACGCCCGTAATCGAACCGCTGCCGCGCTGGATCTCCTCGATCCGTTCCATGGTGGGCCAGAGAAGCTCCTTGATGCGCATGAAGCCTTCTGAGCCGCGACTCTGGTTGACCTCGAAGATCTTGTGCTCGGCTTCGTCCAACAGCTCGGTCGCCGGAGAGGCGGATTCAAACGCCTCGGCAACGATTGCCGTCGAGACTTCGATGAGGCGTCGGCGAAGCGCCTTCTCACGAACGATTTTGGCGTGGTACTCGACGTTTGCCGCGGTGGGTACCGCGTCGACGAGGAAGCCGATGTAATCCTTTCCGCCGCTCGACTCGAGTGAGCCTGCGCGCTGCAGCTCCTCGGAGAGCGTGAGCGGATCTACTACATCACCGCGATCCGACAGCGCGGCCATCGCGCGAAAGATTCGCCGGTGGCCCTCGCGGTAGAACATTGTGTCGTCGAGGAATTCGGTCGCGCGCATGATTGCGTCGGGATCCATGAGCATCGCCGACAACACCGCCTGCTCCGCGTCTTCGGAGTACGGTGGTCGTCGATCCTTGTATGGGTCACGAACGAGGGGCGCTATCGAGAATTCTACGGGCGAGCTTGACATCTTCCCAAGTGGGGCGTTTCCAGGCCGGATTGCGTAGCAGCGCGGCGGGGTGGTAGGTGACGATGAGCGGTATTCCGTGATACCGGTGGACGAGCCCACGAAGTTGTCCCAAAGGGGTCTTGGTTTGCAATAGTGTTTGTGCCGCAAAAGTTCCGAAGGCGACGATTACTTTCGGTTTGATGAGCTCGAGCTGCCTGATCAGGTACGGACTGCAGGCCTCAACCTCCTCGGGTTGGGGATTCCGGTTCCCCGGGGGTCGATGCTTGAGAACGTTGCAAATGAAAACCTGTTCCCGCGTCAGATCGATCGCGCCGAGAATTTTGGTGAGGAGCTGACCGGCCTGCCCGACGAAAGGCCGTCCGGTCTCGTCCTCCTTGGCGCCGGGCGCTTCCCCAACGCACACCAGCTTCGCGTTCGGATCGCCCTCGCCGGGAACCTCCCTTGTTGCGGTCTTGTAGAGTGTGCAGCGGGTGCACTTCTTCACTTTCGCTGCGATCTCATCGAGCGTGCGAAGATTGAGAATCGCGTCGGGTATCAGATCCGCTTCATCGGGTGCTACGACAATCCCTTTCTTGAATGCCATGTCGTCGGTCGGTATGAATGCGGGCACCTCGGATTCCGGGGGCGCCTCAACCAGTGGCGTGGCCATCGCGGCCGTCGTGTCAACATTCACGCCAGCATCGCGCAGAGAGGTTCGCCAATCCCGCGTGTCCGACGAATCGAACTCGCGGACAATGTGAGACGCTGCGGGTGATGGTCGCGACGCTCCCGTGGCGCCGATCAGACGCATGACGTCCTCGACGTTCAGCGTATCGAGCACAAGCTCTGACTCACCGAGCTCGCGCCGCTGCTCTATGTAGCGGCGGAGAAGCTCCTTAGCGTCCATTCAGCTTCTCTTCGATGCGGTCGAGGAGCACCTCGGCGAGATCGATTTTCGACATCAGCTGCAGGCTTTCCTCGGCTCCGGCCCGGTCGATGAGTGTGACTCGATTCGTGTCGCCCCCAAAGCCAGCGCCAGGCTCAGTCGCATCGTTCAGGACCACCATGTCGAGATCCTT
>CATPBN010000064.1 GCA_955652635.1 uncultured Gemmatimonadaceae bacterium | reverse complement strand
TGCTCGGTGACTCTTCCACGCAGCACATCGCAAGCGTGCTGAACGATCGGATCAATCGCCTCGAGGCCATCCCGCGCGCCACCCGGAGATCCCGGAAGATTGATTATCAGCGTGCCTCCGCGCACACCGGCGACGCCGCGGCCGAGCGCCGCGCGAGCAAAGTTCGGGAGCGCGATCACGCGGATTCGCTCCGCGATTCCCTCCGCTTCGCGCTCGATCACCGCGCGAGTCGCCTCGGGCGTCACGTCCCGCTCCGACAAACCCGTGCCCCCTGTCGTGATCACCAGCTCCGCGTCGTCTACGTCGGCGGCGCGAATGAGCGACCGAACTATCTCCGCAGTTTCATCAGAGCACGTGGTGGCCGAGACGATCTCGTGATTCCTCGCGCGCGCCCAGCCGGCGATGATCGCGCCGGACGCATCCTGACGCTCGCCGCGGACGACCGAGTCGGAGATGGTTATCACCGCTACACGCATGCGAGAGCCTTCACGGGATGCGCCATCGTCCGCGACTAGAGTCTGCTGCCGTCTTTGTAGAACGGCATCTTCTGCACGACTGCGGGAACGCGCTTGCCGCGGATTTCGATTTCGAGCGGTGATCCCTCCGCCGCCGATTCGACCGGGACATACGCCGTTCCGATCGGAATTCCCAGCGTCGGACTCATCGTCCCACTCCTCACTTCGCCACTGGGCTTTCCTTTCGCGAACACCGGATACCCGTGCCGCGGGAACGACCTCTCGGACGTGGTGAATCCAACAAGCTTCCGTTTGAGGCCCTGCTCTTTCTGCTTCGCGAGAGCGTCACGGCCCACGAAGTCTCCTTTCTTCATTTTCACCAACCAGCCGAGCGAAGCTTCGAGGGGCGTGGTGGTGTCGTCGAGATCGTTGCCGTAGAGCGCCATCCCCATCTCGAGTCGCAGAGAGTCGCGCGCGCCGAGTCCGGCGGGAGTGACCTCACCGGACGCAGTAAGCGCTCTCCAGACCTTCTCCGCATCGCCGGCGTCGAAGTAGAGCTCGAATCCATCTTCGCCCGTATACCCCGTGCGCGAGATATAAGCGTCGACACCGGCGACTTTTCCGAATCGGTGCTCGTAGTACTTGATCTGCGAAAGATCCGTGTCGGTGTGCTTCTGCAGAATTCGCGCGGCTTCGGGGCCCTGGAGGGCGAGTAGCGCGATCTCGTCGCTGATGTTCTCGAGCGTCGCCTCCGGAAACTTCGACAGGAAGCGCGAGACGTGAGCGAAATCCTTGTCGATGTTCGAGCCGTTCACGACCATGATCACGCGATCTTCGGCGCGGTAGACGAGACAGTCGTCGACGATGGTTCCGTCTTCGCGAAGAATGGTGGAGTACTGCGCCTCGCCGGGCTTGAGGGCGGCCACATCGTTGGTCGTGACGTAGTTCACAAAATCCACCGCTTGCGGGCCGCGAATCATGAACTCGCCCATGTGGCTGACGTCGAACAGCCCCGCCTTTTCGCGTACGGCCTTGTGCTCGGCGGTTATCCCCGTCGGGTATTGAACGGGCATCTCGAACCCAGCGAAAGGAACGATCTTGGCGCCTAGCGCGGCGTGGACGTTGTACAGGGGTGTGCGCTTGAGCGGCTGGGGTGCGGGCGAAGTAGAACCCCGGTGGTCTTCCTGGCGGACTGGAGAGGCGTCTGTGGAGGCTGCTTCAGGCATCGGCTAAGAGGGGACCTGATTGGGTGATCAGTCCCAATATGCGCGAAGCGCCCCTCGATTTCGAGGGGCGCCGTGACAATTTGGCAGAAAGAGGTGAAAAGCCCTGCCTAATCCATCAATTCGGCTCCCGTAACCTGCTGCACCTCGCCTGGGACGCGGTGAGCGCCGGTCAGCTTGCCCCTGAGGACCTCGAAGAGAATTATGGGGCGTGCCTTGTTGACCTTCATGTAGCAGGCGTAGTCGGCGTCCACGAGAATCAGGGCGAGGCGGGAATCAGTGGGTCCGCCGTCGTGATCTCCTCCCTGGTCCCCCAGCCATGCCTTCCATTCCTCTCTATATAGTTGCCGGATCTTCGCCCGGTTCTTCGAGACGTGGGCGACGCCGGAGACCGAGACCCATTCGTGAGTTCGGTTGTTGTAGTACGAGCAGTTCACGTGCGGATCTAGCTGGAGCTCGTCGAGCTTGTGGGTCGTCGCGTCGGTGACGAAAAAGAGATCCGCGCCCTCGATCCGCTCCTGTGTCGCCATCGGTCGTGAGACCAGTTGGCCGTCGGGCCGGCGGGTCGTGAACATCGCCGTCTCTATGCCCTCGATGAGGTCGTACAGCTCATCGATTTTCTTGGAGGCCGCCATGCAGCGGTGCTGCTGCACGAGACATGCCGACGGCCCGTCAGCGAACGCGCTGCTGAGCGGCAATCCCTTCATGCAAGCAGCCCATTGCACCCATGATTCTCGTCGCCTCGCCGATCATGTACGATGACCGGTCGGCGGCGACCTCGTCGCCCTTCTTGACGATCATGTTGATGAAGTCGCTCATCTTGACGCAAGAGGCGTGATTGTCGTTGGCGCGGAACGCCGCGCGCAGCTCGTTCACCAGCGGATTGGTCGTGCCGTTGGGCAGATTGAGGCTCAACACATACGCGATGAGGTCTCCGACTTGCTCCTGCGGTCCAACGACGGTAATTGTGAAAGTCTTTGAAGTTCTGTTGCCGGCAGCGTCGCTGGCGGTGCACGTCACCGTTGTCGGACCCATCGGGAACATTGCACCTGACGCGGGCACGCATGAAGCAACAGTGACGCGAACGTTGTCGCTCCACGAAACGGTGTAGGCTGCGACCGCGCCGCTCGGCGA
>CATPBN010000063.1 GCA_955652635.1 uncultured Gemmatimonadaceae bacterium | reverse complement strand
GAGCTGCGCCGTGCGCTCCGAGACCTCGCGACGCGTCTGCAGCTCTCGACCCAGGAAGAGTTCCTGCTCGTTGTCCCCAACGAGGATCAGCCCGATTTCGTCGGAGAGTCCCCACTGCGACACGTAGCGGCGGGCGAGCCCGGTGGCCTGCTGAATGTCGCTGGCGGCTCCGGTCGTAACGCGGTCGCGACCGAATACCAACTCCTCAGCAACGCGACCCCCGTACGCCTTTACGAGATTCGCCTCGAGCTGCTCTCGCGTAACCGACACGCGATCGTCTTCCGGCAGCGTCCAGGCGACACCGAGCGTACGACCACGCGGAACGATCGTTACTTTGTGAAGCGGGTCATTCCCCTTCACTTTGACTGCGCAGATCGCGTGGCCACCCTCGTGATAGGCCGTGAGCTTCCGCTCCTCGTCCTTCATGACCATCGATTTGCGCTCGGCGCCCATCATCACCTTGTCTTTCGCGTCCTCGAGATCGGCCATGAAGACCTTCTCGTGGTTGCGCCGAGCAGCGAGCAACGCCCCCTCATTGACGAGGTTCGCGAGATCAGCGCCAGCCATTCCCGGAGTTCCACGCGCGAGCGTCGTCACGTCCACATCCTCGGCCATCGGCTTGTTGCGGATGTGCACGCGCAGAATGCCTTCGCGTCCGCGAAGATCCGGCAGATCCACCACGATCTGTCGGTCGAAGCGACCGGGACGCATCAGCGCGGGGTCGAGAACATCCGGGCGATTCGTAGCAGCGATGAGGATGACGCCCTCGTTCGACTCGAACCCATCCATCTCGACGAGGAGCTGATTCAGTGTCTGCTCGCGCTCGTCGTGACCGCCGCCCAAGCCGGCGCCGCGGTGACGTCCGACGGCATCGATCTCGTCGATGAAGATGATACACGGCGCGTGCGCCTTGCCTTGCTCGAACAGGTCACGGACCCTGCTCGCGCCGACGCCGACGAACATCTCGACGAAGTCCGAGCCAGACATCGAGAAAAATGGACGCCCCGCCTCTCCCGCGACGGCGCGAGCGAGGAGCGTCTTGCCGGTACCCGGAGGCCCAACGAGTAGCGCGCCCTTCGGCAGTCGTCCGCCCAGCTTGGTGAACTTCTGCGGGTCCTTCAGGAACTCGATGATCTCCTGCAATTCTACTTTCGCCTCGTCAGCCCCGGCTACGTCGTCGAAAGTCACCTTGGGCGTGTCCCCGGTCAGGAGTTTCGCTTTCGATTTCCCGAAGCTGAACGCTTTCGCTCCCCCTGCCTGCATGGAACGGAATAAGAAGAACCAGATTCCGAAGATCAGCAGGTACGGGAAAAGGCTGATCAGGATCGTGGTCAGCGAAGGACGCGCGTCCTCGGCCTGGATCTGCACGCCGTGCTCGCGCAGGCGCGTGATTTCATCGCTTGAGTTCTCGGTCGGCAGGAGCGACCGGAACTTCTGGACTTGGTGACCCTTGACGTTGATTTTCTGCTTGAAGTCGCCCGTCAGCAGCCGGCCAGCTTGAATCGTGACCTTGTCGACGTTGTTCTTCTGCAGCTCCTGGTCGTACTGCGAATAGGAGATTTCGGGCGCGGCGTCCGATCCCTTCCCCGAGAACTGGATGATCGCAACGGGCACCAATATGACGAAGACCCAGAACGAGAGCTGCTTGGAAACCTTGCTCCAGTTCGTCGGCTTCTTCGGATTCTTGTTAGGCATTTGTATAGGCATTACTGCAAGCTCGCTATGTACGGCAAGTGGCGGAAGTTCTCCGCGTGATCCAACCCATATCCAACCAAAAACTCATTCGGCGCATCAAAACCAACGAACTTCGCATCGTACCTCAGCCCTTCTGCTATTCGTTTGTGGAGGAGGGCGCAAATTTCCAGTGACCTCGGCCTCCGCTCCTTTAGTATAGCCATCAGACGATTCAAGGTGCGGCCGGAATCAATGATATCCTCGACCAGAAGAATGTCTTTCCCTGCCAGCTGGGTTTCGGGATCGTATACCAGGTTTACCGTTCCGGTCGAGACCATTCCGTCGCCGTAGCTGGAAGCGACCAGGAAATCGACCTGGAGCGGGCGCGTGATCTGCCGCACCAAATCGCTGAGAAAGATGAAGCTTCCTTTGAGCAAGCCCAGCACCAGCAGGTCCCCGTCCGGGTAGGCAGCCGTAATCTCTCTGCCGAGCTCGAAGACCCGGTCGGCGATCGCAGCCTCGTCGAAAGCGATGCGTTTGACAACTCTTCCGGAAAGCCGGGGGTCGTTTCGGGAGCCCAACGGTCTGACGGTGCTGCTCACGCCTGGATCTCCGTCGGGTGGGACCGCCAGCGACGCAGTAGCATGTGATCGCGCCGCATTACGATCTCGACACCTCCGGAGAGCTGAATTGTTCCTCCAGTAGCACCCTTAATAGTAAACTCCGCGGCACGGTGGGTTCCGCGACGGTCCATCACGACGCTCGCGCGCGCGGCCAGCGCGGGCCATAGCACGCGCAGGCAATCCGCATCGTATCCCTTAAGACCCGCCCGACTGATGCGGAGCCCGCCTTCGCGTTCCGACTCCGACTCGACGGTACCCGCCAGATCCTCGAGCGAGCGACGCCAATCGGCGGACTTGCGGGCGAGCGACAACAGCTCCTCGGGAAAACCCGGGTTCCGCTTCACGATCGATGGAAGAATGTCCAGCCTGATCCGGTTGCGCAGGTGTTTTCGGTCGGAATTCGAGGGATCTTGAACGAAGGGAACACGATGGAGCTCAGCATACTTCGCCAGATTCGCGCGACTGATGTTTAGGAAGGGGCGGACGATTTCCGATTCCGCGTAAAGGCCAGCTAGCCCGCGTGGCCCGGCGTCGCGGAGGATCCGCATGAAAACGGTCTCGATCTGATCATCCAGATTGTGCGCAGTGACGACGCTCGAATCTCTTTTGTCCGCCACTTGCTGCAGGAAAGCCCAACGACCGCGTCTCCACTCTTCTTCCCGCGTTCCGATCGTCGAAGCGCGACCGGTGACGCAGAGGAATCCCGAGCGGAATGCGTTGCGGGCGACGAGAGCGGCCGCTCTTCCCGCCGCCTTCCCAGTGCCGTGGTCAAACGTCGCGACGAGGATATTTCGGCGAGCGCGCGCGGGCAGTCGCGAGGCGGCGGTAAGGAGAACCATGGAATCGAGACCGCCCGATACCGCGAGCACCGCGTGCGCGCAATTGTGGAGCGCGGCACCAACCGCGCTCTCGAGTTGCGGCGCTTCAACCCCAGCGACTGTCATGGTAGTTTTAATTTACCTATTCACGGGGGAGTTCCGCTTGGAAACGCACGGTCCGCTGGGGACGTTGTGGGTCTCGTTCGGCCTTATCGCTTTTTACATCGCGCTGATCTGGCTGAACTCACTCCTCGGGATGTTCCTGACCCCCCTTTTCATCGTGCCCGGCACCTGGGTTCTCGACTGGCTAAAAAGGCGTAAGGGCCAGCGGGCTACTGTGGAGACTGGGGAGAGCGGTTACCAGGGGTAAAGCGCCTCGTAGTAGGCACGATTGCGGAGGATCGTGCGCACGTAATCGCGCGTCTCCACGAATGGAATGCGCTCCGTGAATATTTCCGGATCGTCGGCTCCCGTCTTCGTGGACCACTTCACCACCCGTGATTCCCCGGCGTTGTATGCGGCGAGTGATTTCACGACCTCCGGATACTTTCGGATCAGAGTGCTCAGGTGCGCAGTTCCAAGCTTGATGTTGATCGCCGGATCATAGAGCATATCCGCATTCCAGGGCGCGATTCCCTTCCCGCTCGCAAGCGAGCGCCCGACATCCGGCATGAGCTGCATCAGACCTCTTGCTCCAACCGGTGATGTCGCGAGAGGATTGAAATTTGATTCCTGCCGGATGAGTGCGGCGACTAGCACGGGGTCGAGCCCGTTCTCGCGCGAACTGGAGATCAGAGTCTCTCGCTCCAAAACCGGGAAGTAGAGCCGGTAGTTCGCGGGCGTCGCTCCGATGTCATCGATGGCGCGCTTGCCGAGCGCTATCGAGCGCGACCCCTGATCGCTGCCGGCGAGCGCGCTCGCGGTGGCGACTAGGCGCGTCGGGTTCGCAAGGGCGTCGCGGAATAGTTTGTCGGTTTCGAACCCGGCTTCGACCTCCATCCCTACATCCTTCAACGCCGCAACGCGCCCGGTGACGCTGTCTATTGCTGCTAGGTGAGGATACGACGAGGGCGATCCGTCCCGGGCAACCAGCGTGCTGTCGAGACGTTTGGCGGACATCACGGCGTAGTAGCTGAGACGGTCCTGCCTGATCACCGACCGCCATCTCGCCCGGCTTTTCGCCTTGTCGCCCAGAGCCGCGTACGACCTTCCGGCCCAATACCCAGCCGCGAGGGCTTCGCTGCTGTTGGAATCGCGCGCGACCAGCGAGTCGAGCTGCGCCGCTGCGGCTTTTCTGTCGCCCTCGATATAAGAGATCATTCCTGCTCGGAAGCGCGCGTTGGTCGCGTGCTTGCCGCTCGGAAAACGCTTCAGCAGGGTGAGCAATGCCTGCCGCGCATCCAGGTCGCGATTGTCGTCGGTCGCGAGATCGGCGAGAAGGAGCAGCGCTGACGCTGCACTCGTATCTGTTGCGTACGCTGTCGTCATACGACGCAGCGTCGCACGGCCTTCCTCCGTGTTTCCGAGAGCCACCTGTGCGCGCGCAACCTGGTACTGCGCCGCGGCAG
>CATPBN010000062.1 GCA_955652635.1 uncultured Gemmatimonadaceae bacterium | reverse complement strand
TTTCAGAACTCCCCACTCGGCATGGCGTTAGTGTCTCTCGAAGGGCGCTGGCTGCGAACGAACAGATCGCTCTCCGAATTGCTCGGCTACACCGAGGACGAGCTGTGTGCGAGTACCTTTCAGTCGGTTTCGCATCCTGAGGATTTGACGGAGGACATGGCGCATCTCGCCCGCCTCGTTTCAGGAGAAATTACCAGCTACACCCGTGTCAAGCGGTACTACCGGAAAGACAGGCGGATGATATGGGTGTCAGTCGCCGTAACATCGATTCACGATAGCTCGGGGACGCCGATCTATTTCATATGCCAGGCGCAGGACATCACCGCGCAACGTCAGGCTGAGCAACGGAATCTCGAGGCGGAGCGTTTGGGCGGGATCGCGGAAGCGACGGTGGCGGTGGCGCACGAGATGAACAACGTTCTCACCGCGTTGACGATGAACGCAGAGCTCCTGGCTCACGATGCATCACCCGAAGAAATTCCTGCGCTCGCGGCCGAGGTGCTGTCGGCGTCCAACCGAATCGCGGCCATCGTGAAACGGCTGCGCAATGTCGCCGATTTGAAATCGGTCGACTATCTTGGCGACAAGAAGATGCTCGACTTGTCGTCCGGCCCGCACGGAGTGCAGACGGCGGGCTGACCAGGTGCGATCGCCATGGCCGGTTAAATCGCAACGAACGAACCATTTACGGTGCAATTGAGCGATCCATTCGCGGGGGCATAAATCTCGCGCTAGGGTAGATCATCTGAATGGCGATGAACGACCTGATGCAGCCCGCTGAATCCATGGGCGCGGTGACTAGTCTCAATGAAGTCGAGATTCCAGACACTGCGTTCCGCGATGCCATCCCCAAGCTGGATCGCGGGGAGGAACTGATCACGCGGGTGTTCGCAGTAATTGCCTGGCTGTACGGCCTTTACTGGATCACCTGGCGCTGGAGTTCGTCGCTGAATCACAACGCGCTGATCTTCTCGATCGTGCTCATCGTGGCCGAGACCTACGGTTTGATCAACTCGTTTCTCCTGATCGTGACCGTGTGGAAGTTGAAGTACCGTGACTCGCCACCAGCTCCCCGGAACCTGATTGTAGACGTATTCATTACGAACTTCGACGAGCCTCTGGAGGTGCTCAGACGAACCGCGATCGGCGCGCGCGCGATCAAGTACCCGCACCGTACGTTCATGCTCGACGACGGGAAGCGCGACGAGGTCAAAGCGATGGCCGACGCGCTGGGGATCGGTTACATCCGCCGTGATGGGAACGAGCACGCCAAGGCTGGCAACCTGAATAATGCGTTGAAGGTGACGACCGGCGAGTTCATTCTTCAACTGGACGCGGACCACGTGCCGCTCCCGAACATCCTCGACCGTCTCCTGGGCTATTTCGGAGACGAGAAAGTCGCGTTCGTTCAATCGCCGCAGGATTTCTACAACACCGATTCATTCACGCACGTCGTGAATGAAGAGGGCAGGAGCCTGTGGGAGGAAAACCGAATCTTCTTCTCTCTGCTTCAACCGGGCAAGGATAGCTGGAATGCGGCCTTCTTCTGCGGCAGCTGCGGAGTCCTTCGCCGGAAAGCGTTCGAGGAGATCGGCGGTTTCTCCACCAAGACCGTAACGGAAGACATGGAGACTTCGATCGTTCTCCACGGGCTGGGATGGAGGTCTGTCTATCATGGGGAAACCCTCGCGTACGGCCTCGCGCCATCCTCCGCGCTCGCGTATCACGTGCAGCGGCTGCGGTGGGGGCAGGGGTCGATGCAGATCCTTCGGAGGCTGAACCCCCTCTTCTACCCCGGTCTTACGATTCCCCAACGTCTCGCGTATCTGTCGTCGACTGCAACGTACCTCGATGGGATTCAGAAGCTGATTTTCTACATGGCTCCAGTGGTTTTCTTCGTCACGGGCTGGCTTCCCGTAAACGTCACGAATGCACAATTGATCACCCGCCTCGTGCCATATGTGCTTCTGACCATCATCTCGTTCGAGATGCTCTCGCGCGGTACCGGATGGATTCTGATTTCCGAACGCTACAACATGGCGAAGTTCTGGACATACATCCGCGCCTGCGGCGGATTCTTCGCAAACAAGCCCCTCAAGTTCAACGTGACGCCGAAGGGAATGGGGGAGGTTCCTTTCGAGACTTACGCGCCGCAGCTAATCCTGCTGATTGTCTCGGTGCTGTCCGTGGTTTGGGCGACGATCGCCTCGTACTATGGCTGGGTCAACTACCATGCTCCCGGCTGGTCGTCTCTCGCGTTCTGGCTCAACGGATTCTGGATCGCCTGGAACATCTACTTCGCGGGGTTCGTGGTGCTGCAAAGCCGCTCATCGCGACAACAGCGAATCGATCACCGCTTCATCGACGCGTTTCCGATAATGGTGGACGCGACCGATGCGGAGGGAAGAGAATACAAGGAGCTTCTTGCGCTGACCCAGGATCTGAACCCGGCAGGTATGGCATTTCGCGCATCGTTCGCGCTACCGAAGGGTGCGAAGATTCGGGTTGCGCTTCCGCTCGCTCAGGGCACCTACGACGTGAGTGGCCGTGTGATGCACATCGAGAAGAGCTACACCGGCAGCAACCCGGTCTACACTCACGGCGTGCAGTTCGACGATCTTCCGGTCGAGACCAGGGATGCGATCGAGCTGCATTGCACGCATCACTCGGTTCCGATGTGGAGAATGAAATACCGCCAGTCGCTCAATCTCTTCAACAAGGCCGTCGAGTTCGTCGCCAACATCCGCGGTGAAAAGCGATTCTTTGTGCAATTGCCGGCTCGCGTTGTAATCGAAGGGGAAGATGGCGAGCCCCCGACCGAAGGTCTCGCGCTCCTGGAGGATGTGAGCCCGAGGGGCGCTCGTCTTCTCATGGAGGTACCGGTTCCCCCGAACACGGTGGTTCAGTTCGACGTTCCGGGGACGAACTTTTCGGGAACGGGGCGTGTCGTGTTCAACAGAACCCTGGAGTCTCCCATGAAGGTGAGGTTCGTCGTCGGACTGGGAAGACGGACACGGGAGTCCCGCTTCAGGGTATGGACGCGCGAGTGGCGCGGCCTCGCCCTCGGTCCGGTGGACCAGACTCGATAGGCTGGCTCCAAAAAACCGCTTCCCGTACATTAGTGCGCAATGCCAAAGCCTGACGAAGCGCTGCTCGTCGGCCGGAGCGTAGAGCTCGCGCTGCTGTCGCGAACGATCGACGAAGCCGCGAAGGGGGCGGGACGCTCGGTCTTTCTCGTCGGCGAAGGCGGAATCGGAAAGACCCGGCTTGCCAACGCCGCTGCCGAGCGCGCCGCCAAGCGAGGCTGGAGCGTCGCGATTGGGCGCTCGTATCCGGTGGAGACCGGAGTTCCCTACGCTCTCTTCTCTGATGCTCTGCTCCCATTGGTTCGAAGGCTCGAGCCCGGGACGCTAGCCGTTCTCACCCGCGGAGGTTCGGCGGAGCTGAGCTACCTTTTTCCGAGCCTAGGTAGGGCAGGGGAGCGTGAGCGCGCCTCTGCGGGCGCTGATCCGTCCGAGCTGAAGGCGCGTCTGCTCTGGAACTTCACCCAGTTTCTGGGGCGTCTGTCGGCCAAGCAACCTCTCTTCATCGTCCTCGAGAATCTCCAGTGGGCGGACGCGTCGTCACTAGAGCTGCTCCACTTCGTGGCGCGCCAAATCGAAAATCAAAAGATCGTTCTGGTCGGCACCTACAACTAATCCGAGCGCGACTCGAATCCGGTTCTGATGGGCACGGAACAATCATTGTTGCGTCTTGGCTCGCTGAGGGTGCAGAAGCTGGCGC
>CATPBN010000061.1 GCA_955652635.1 uncultured Gemmatimonadaceae bacterium | reverse complement strand
CGTACGAGAAGTGGATCGCGCTGCTGGCAGACATGGGCGCCAATACGGTCAGAGTGTATACGATTCACCCGCCCCACTTCTACGCCGCTCTGAGGACGTGGAACCTCGCGCATCCTTCGCGCCCGATCTGGCTGATACACGGCGTATGGACGGAACTTCCGCCGGGAAAGAAGCGGGAGAAGTACGATGACGCCAAATGGCTGGGGCAATTCCGCGGAGAAATGCGGAATGTGGCATCCCTTATACACGGGGACGCTTTTATTTCTCCCACGCCAGGCCACGCCAGTGGTGCCTATCGCGCCGACGTCTCGCAATGGACGCTCAGTTACATAATCGGCCGCGAGTGGGAACCGTATTCAGTCGTCGCCTACAACGCGTCCCGACCGACGCGCACGAGCTTCGCCGGAAAATACATGACCCTTCAGGGCGGGAACGCACTCGAGGCCTGGCTTGCGGAGCAATGCGATTATCTGGCGAGCTTCGAGATGGAGCAGTACAACGCCCAGCGTCCCGTCGCATACACGAATTGGCCGACCCTCGACCCGCTGATTCATCCGACTGAAACGTCTATGTCGCAGGAAATCGCGCTCTTGCACGCGCGAGGCGAAAAGATCGTGGAAAAATCCAAAGAATACGACAACGATGCGGTCGGCCTAGACGCGGTGAAGATGCACGCTACCAAAGCGTACCCTGCCGGCGTATTCGCGTCGTACCACGCCTATCCCTATTATCCCGATTTTCTCAGGGTCGATCCCGGTTACTCCAAGGCACGCTCACCGGAAGGCCCGAGCAATTATTTCGGCTACCTGCGTGACCTCGTGGGGCATCACGGCGACATGCCGGTCGTGATCAGCGAGTACGGAGTTCCGTCGTCACGCGGTATTGGACATTTCCAGCCGCAGGGATGGACTCACGGTGGTCTCACTGAAGAACAGCAAGCAACAGCTGACGCGCGACTCACGCGGGACATTTATGCATCCGGAGCAGCTGGCGCCGGGCTGTTCTCCCTGATCGACGAATGGTTCAAGAAGAACTGGATCGTCATCGACTTCGAGGTTCCCGCCGAACGAAAGAGGCTCTGGCTGAATCCACTCGACGCCGAGGAGAATTACGGCGTGATTGCAATGCGCGCGGGAAGGAAAGGCTCGGGAATCACCATCGATGGCGACACGACTGATTGGCGCGGGCGTCCCATCCTCTATGCTTCGCACCCCGCGCCAGTGCCGGCTTCGCTGCAGCTCAAATCGCTCCGCGTGGCGCAGGATGAGGCGTATCTCTACCTGCGATTGGATGTCGGCCGAATCGACTGGTCCCGTGCCCACTACCAGATTGGCATCGATACCTACAAGCGCGATCTGGGCGACACCCGGCTCCCACACACGGGCTCTCACTCTCCCACCGGCCTCGAGTTCGTGCTCGACATCGGCGGACCCGGTGCAACACAGCTTCTGGTCGATCATCCATACAATCCGTACCGCCCGGTACCGATCCCGGGAAGCAATCCCCCCGCGATTCAATACGTGTACAATCATCCACTGCGAACAGTAGCCAACGACCGCGGCCAATGGGATTCTTTGGTGGTCGTGCCCAACAGGCGGCGCATCGGACGCAGCGGACAGATATACCCGGCGATCAGCTACAACCGGAATCGGCTGCTCTATGCACCCCAATCCGAGAGCTCGCTCACCGATTGGTTTGCAGACTCGGCGAGCGGTGTCATCGAAGTGCGCCTGCCATGGGGAATGCTGCACGTCACAGACCCGTCCACGCGGAGCGTGGTGGTCGGTAACACCGTCCTCGGTCAGGCTATTGGCGCCACGACGGATGGTTTTCGCTTCGTTGTCGAGAGCTTTGATCCGGCGAAGCCGCAGGCGGGCGCGGATCATCTACCGCGTGGGGCGTCTTCAGGCTTTGCAGATCCACCCACATGGACCTGGCCAACATGGGAAATCCCGCAATGGCACTCAGAGGTAAAACCGCTGTTCGCAGCCATGCGGCAGACGTTCGCGGGAATTCCGGACAGTCCGCCTGCGCGCTAAGAATCAGCTCAGAACGATTGGATTTTTCTGCGTCTACAGTCCGAACCGCGCGCGCATGGCGAACGAGTACATCCTGTACTCGCTTCCGCCCGTCTGACCGGGCGCAGCCACGTTTGCGTAACCGCCGAAGAGCGTGATCTCGCGGGAAGGATCGAATCTGTACCCGGCAGAGAGTGAAGCGCGTTCCGCAAGGCGAGAGCCGGCGCTGGAGCCGAAGAACTCGATGCTCTGTCTGCCGAGCCCGACGTCGGCGTCTGCGTTCCATCCCAGCTGACCGCCAACACGGCCACGGCCACTCACTTCGGCCAGGGTGTATTTGCGCGGCGCGAAGTATCCGTCGGTAGATGTGGTGTCGTAGCCGAACTGGCGGGCACCGACAGCAATGCTCCACTGTCGATCGCGCGCCCAACGTAGCGTCGAAGAGAAAGCATCGCGCGTGTTGTCACTCGAGCCGCCGGTGAGGCGAGCCCGACTTACGGCGCCCGCGAGCGTTAGTCTGGCGGGTAGCGTAAGTTCAGCCTCACCAGAATACTCCGAGCTCACCACGCCATTGGCGATCAGGAGCGCGGTTTCGTCGAAGGGCGCGCGCGAGGCACCTAGTACCAACTTCAGATCACGGCCCACGTTACCCGACACTTGCAGCCCGCCACTGCCAATGTTCGGCGGTTTGGTCGGCGAGACTGTGAGCGTGGACGAATGGTGCGCAAGGCCAGCATCCGCGCGTACCTGCCACGTGCCCGGCTGCCACCTCGCGAAGACGTCGACGCCGTCCACTCGTGAGTCAATAGCTGCGAAGTTTGCGCGGCGCCCTGTGTATCTGCCGCCCAGCGTGGTGTTCCACCAGCCGGGTTTGGCGTAATCAACAAGCAACGTCGTTGCGCGATTGTGATCGCTGTCATTCGTGCCCAATCCGGTTATCGTCGCGCTCGGTCTCAGATCGGCCTGGACCCAGCGCAGGAGAGCGCGCGCGTCGCCATACGACGGATTCGCCCGCAACGCCAGCTGAAGCGCCGTCTCGGCATCCGACGGTCGGCCCTGCCAGCTGAGGATCTGCGCGAGACCTGTTAGAGCTTCGGCGTCGTTCGGGCGGATATCGAGAACCTGTCGCCATGCCTGCTCGCTGCGCTGCAGCTCGCCGCGCCACGCGATCACACGAGCCAATCCTTTCTGCGCATTGGCATCGCCGGTTTTCGCCATCTGCGCATACATGGTTTCTGCTTCTTCGAGCTGACCGTTCCAGGAGAGCGCCCGGGCGTACTCGAGCGATGCTTCCCGGTCTGTCGGGTGGTCCGCCACCCAGCGCCTGTACTCAACGAGCGCTTCAGGCAGTCGGCCCGACCAGGCGAGCGTTTGCGCGCGTCCGAGAGCCGCATCACGATATGCCTTGTTCTGAGCAATCACTGAGTCGTAGACGGCCAGCGCCGACTCATAGTGTCCCCCCCACGCCAGTGCGCGAGCGAGTGCCAGGCGACCCTCCGCGTAATCCGGATTGAGCGCGACGTATCGGCGAAAGAGTCTGACACCCTCGTCCAGGCGGTTGTCCCAGGAGCGAAGCGTCGCCAGTCGAAAGATCGCGAGAGAGGCGGATGAGTCACGGGCGACCGCGGTTTCGTACAAGCTGGTGGCAAGCAGATATGATTCGGCCTGCCACGCGCTGTCGGCGCGCGTCAGAAGCACCTTCTGGTTCGCCCGCTCGGCTGCGTTATTCGCCTGTTCAACGACAGGACCCGGTGTAAGAGCGGTGCGTCCGGTTGTGGTCGCACATGCCGTTAGGATGGCGAATGCGGAGACCGTCAACGACGGCCGGCAGGAATCGAGAAGTCGGGGCATAACAACCTGTGCTCTGAAATGGGTCGCGGGGAGGCAATTTTCCGGAATCCCGGTGTTTCCCCCCCTACAAGGACGACGCGAAACAGCTTCAATAACGCCCCAAATGAGCCCCTTTTAGAGAACGCTCCAGAAGTCGCGCCCGATGTCGACCGAGAAGGTCCAACGGCCGCCCCGGAGTCCTCGCGCGACGTCGAGTCGGATGACATCGAAAACCGTGAGCGCGCCCAGGCCTAGCGCCGGATACCATCCTTGCCGCGGCGCCTTGAAAGGCGCTGAGCGATCGATCCAAACGCCCGTCGCGAACGGGGCCAAGGTGATCGTACCGGGCGCTATTCCGTACCTTCCGAGCGGGATCGGGATGAATGGAGCAAGAAAGCGCCATTCCAGCCGTTGGCTCACGCCGGCCCGGCCGACAAACTCGTGGAACTCGTACCCGGGCCCACTGGTCGGACCGCCGAGGAAGACGAGATGCTGTACGGGAATCGAGTCGTGGCTCACGAGTCCGGCTGCGATCGTGTGCAGCAACACCCGGCTGGATCCGAATGGCTTTTCGAGATCGACAACCAGCGAAGACCGGAGAAGCTTCGAGTCGATCGGCGAGGGGCGATTGACTCGGACGCCCGTCACCCCGAAATGAGCGCTCAGCTCGAAGCCGCCTGGCGCCAAAGAAGTTGGCTTGTCCAGTCCGAGTGTCGCGCGAGCCTCTCGAAGCCCGAAAGCTGGGACCGTAGGCTCGAACGTACCCGTCGCCGGCCTGGCGTGAACGAACAGCGGCTCGTGACGCTCGTAAGCCGCCTCGATCGAGGGCCTCCACCCGAATCTGGCGAGCGACCAGGCAAGAGAGACCCCGCGCACGTCATAGGTGTCGGTGTAGTCGCTTCCGAACTCCTGGGCTGCGATGCTGTTCCGCACGAGCGACGTTTCCTGATCGTCGGTCACGTCGCGATACTGTCGCTCGGCAGCCAGGATCAGCGACGACCCGGCGCCCGTTCGATACTCGAGCGCGCCCCGTCCCTTGGGCTCCCTATCGCTGAATCCGTAACGACCGGATGCCGCGACCGCGAAGCCGGCCCCCATCCGCTGCAGAACACCACCTCCGAGGGCGAGACCCTCGACCCGATTGAACCGAGCAAAGTCGGAGACGTGCCGGGCCGAGAAAGCGAAGGTTCGACTCCGAGCAAGCGCCTGGGCCCGAACCAGCGCGCGAGCTTCTTCCTGCACTTTCTTGACGTCCTCGTCCGTTACCGCCCTCACGTCGGGAGGCAGCGAATCGAGCACGCCTCCGGTGAAGGGGAATGGTCTCTGCGCCCGGTCCGCCGGCGGAGCGAGCACTATCTCTGGTCCCGCGAACAGGCTTGTCGGGATTCCAATGTTCACTTCGTAGCAGCAAATCTCCCAACGCCCACGGATTATTCCACGGGCCGGGTAGTCGAGCCACGATCCGGTGCGGCGGATTTCGATTTCCTGGCGACGCGGGAGCCAAAAGCGCCCTTCTATCAACGCATTCTCGAGGACGACGGAGACATCCTCGAGATCCTTGTCGATCAGTGCGGCTCGGGTAAAGCTGAAAGCCATCCGGACGACTTCCCCGCTCTCCCGATCGATGAAAACCGCGCCAACAGCGCGCGGCTTGCGATCGTCCTTGGGCCGCACTCTCACCTCGTAGACATCGAGCACACGCGAACCGAGGCGAATCTGGAGTGAATCGTGAATCGCGTAGTCGTACTCCTGAAGGCCCACCGGAGAGAGTGGATGCGGAACGTCCTGCACTTCGTCTCCCTCCCCGATCCGGATGACGTTTCTGAAGTTGTTCTGGACAATTCCCAAGTGGTCGCGGTGGTAGTTGATGTCGGTGGGAAGGAGCAGTGTGTCGCGACGACCCATGATCCGCTGCTTGCTCAGGTCGGGAGCACGCCAATAGACTTCCAACCCCAACTCGTCCGCTTTCACGATCTTTGGCGGCTCGGGGAATCCCTCTCCAAATTGTGCGAGGAAGGTTACGTAACCGTGTGCAATAGCCTTGTAGTCGACGAGAGCAGTATCGGCGAGCTGATTGGCCCTGCGCTCAGTAGCGCGCTCGACGAGTGCGCGCGTGCGTGGATCGTTCCACGTCTGAGCGCCGAGCTGGCTCGCGGTTACGATCATCCCGAGGACTCTGATCGTCGTGCGAAGGTTCACGACGCTCAGAGCGAGAACTCGGATACTGGGCGAAGCTTCATGGAGGAAACTTAGTTGCCGGTTGAGCGCGAGCAATTGCGGGCGGATTCAAAGCGTACGCACCAGTGAGCCTGGAAGATTTCAAGAAGCGCGCGGCAACCGCGACGCTCGTTCCGATCTGGAAGGATTGTCTGCTCGATACAGACACTCCGGTCTCGGCGTTCGCCAAGATTCGGCGTGGGCCGTTCGCGTTTCTGCTCGAGTCTGCGCCTGCCGGCGGTGAGACGTGGTCGCGCTACACCTACCTTGGCTCCGAGCCGCGCTCAGCATGGCGGCTCTTGAACGGAGTGGTGGAGGACTGGACCGACGAGCGCGGCTGGCACAACTCGCGCACGCCGGCGGATCCACTCGCTGATCTCGCAGCGCTCATTGACGGCACCCAACCCTCGAAGGTGCCCGAGCTGGGAGATTTCTGGGGTGGTGTCGTCGGGTATTTCAGCTATGATGTCGTGCGTCTCATCGAGAAGTTGCCGCATCGGCCCTGCCGTGGGCTCGGGACTCCAGACGCGCTGTTCGTGTTCACGCGTTCACTGGTGATCCTCGACAATCTTCATGGGCGCGCGCGGATTGTGATCTCGGTGGCCGTGCCGAGCGGTTCGAGCGAGTCGGAGCTCAAAGAACTCTATGAGAGTTCGAGCCGAGAGCTCCAGGATATTCGGGCACGGTTGAGGGCGCCGGGACGTCTCAAATCCATGTCGCAGGATGTGAGTGCTCCGCCCGTCGAAGGCCAGTCGAGCTACGATCGGGCGAATTTCATGGCGCACGTCGAGCGAATCAAGGAATACATCCGCGCGGGAGACTGTTTCCAGGCGCTGCTGTCTCGACGAATTGATGTCCCTCTCGACTTCGAGCCTTCGGATCTTTACCGCGCGCTCCGCGCGATCAATCCGTCTCCGTACATGTATCACCTCGTGCTCGACGGCGTAGAGATAGTCGGAAGCTCGCCGGAGCTGCTTGTGCGCGTGTCGGATTCTCACATTACACTTCGACCCATCGCCGGCACTCGGCGGCGTGGCGCTACGCCCGTGGAGGACGAGGAGCTCTCCGCGGAGCTCCTCGCCGACGAGAAGGAGCGCGCTGAGCACGTGATGCTGGTGGATCTCGGACGGAACGACGTCGGTCGTGTGGCAAAGTACGGCACCGTCAAAGTCACGGAGCTGATGAAGGTCGAGAAGTATTCACACGTGCTTCACATTGTCAGTCAGGTCGAGGGAGATCTCAACGATGGACTCTCGGCGCTCGACGTGTTTCGGGCGACCTTCCCCGCCGGGACGATGACCGGCGCGCCGAAGATTCGCGCGATGGAGATCATTGACGAGCTGGAGCCCGTCTCACGTGGCCCTTACGCCGGCGCGATTGGATATATCGCGGCTGGCGGGAAGCGAATGGACCTCGCTATCACCATTCGCACATGCATCGTCGCCGGCGGAATAGCATCGGTCCAGACGGGCGCCGGGATCGTCGCCGATTCGGTCCCGGAGCGCGAATGGGAGGAGACCACCAGCAAGGCCCAAGCCCTCTTGAGCGCAATTGCCTCGGTGCGGCAAGCCGGGACATCCCAATAAATGGTTGGTGTCACGATTCCGTCGTACGAGCGATTCGCCGTCGGTGGCGCGCGCGTGGTCGCTACGATGAGCTGCGCAGCGAGCATTCGTGGCGTGCTGGAGCAGGAGCGTCTTTACGAGTATGCCGCGCGTCAGCCGGATGCCGTTCCGCTCGTGGGCCGGGCGCCAGTGTTCGCTGTCAACCTGCCGGGCTCATGTGGGCGAGTCGTTGTTCGACACAACATGCGCGGCGGCTGGATGGCAAAGGTAAGCAAGGATCTCTTCGTTCTGCCGACACGCGGCTTTCGCGAGCTGATCGCGTCACTGCGTCTGCGGGCGAGCGGTGTGAGCACGCCGGAGGTCGTCGCCTACGTTTCGTATCCGATGAACTGGATCCTCAGACGGTCAGATGTAGCAACCAGGGAGATAGTGAATGGACACGATCTCTCAGTGGCGCTCGCGAAGGTTACGGACCACGATCACCGCGTGATGGTGCTCGACGCGATCGTCAAGCTCCTGCGCGCGCTGACGCATGCGGGTGCGCACCATCCCGACCTTAATCTGAAAAACGTCCTTATCACAGCCGGCGAGGGCGAAGGATTGGACGCCCATGTGCTGGATGTGGACCGCGTCCGCTTCAGCTCCCCGGGATCTCCCCTCATCGCGAAGGCGAATCTGGACAGGCTCATTCGGTCCCTGCGCAAATGGCGCGACAATTTCGAGCTCCCCTACTCCGCGGAGGACGAGGAGTACCTGCGTCTGCGGAGCAGCGAGTGAGCGCTGCCGCGGCGGCGAACGTTCCCGACAACATTTGCATCGTGATGATGAGCGCGGTCGGCGACGCGGTACACGTCCTGCCCGTGATTAACGCTCTAAAGAGAGTGAATCCAAAGACCAGAATAACCTGGGTGCTGCAACCCGGACCAGCCGCATTGGTGCGCGGACATCGTTCAGTCGACGAGATAATCGTCTTCGATCGCGCCAGAGGCTGGCGCGCATTCGCCGACGTTCGGGCCGAGTTGGCGAAGCGGAGGTTCGACCTGGTCATCGATCTGCAGGTTTACTTCAAGGCGGGAATTGTCACGGCGTTCACGCACGCGCCCGTAAAACTCGGCTTCGACAGGTCGCGGGCGCGGGACTTCAACTGGTTGTTCACGAACAGCAAGATTCCGAAAAATCCCGTTCAGCACGTTCAGGATCAGTATTTCGAGTTCTTATACGCGCTCGGCGTTTCTCCCGAGCCTGTTGAGTGGGACTTCGGACCGAATCCGGCTGAGCGCGCGTGGCAGCGGGAATTCAGCGCGTCGACTGACCGACCCATTGCGTCCATCGTCATCGCAACCAGCAAACCGGAGAAAGATTGGATTCCGGAGCGCTGGGCAGAGGTGTCTGACGCGCTCTACGAAAAGTTTGGAATGCAGGCAGTCCTCGTTGGCGGCAGATCCGAGCGTGAGCTGAACGCCGAGCGAATAGTGATGGAGCGAGCGAGACACAAGCCTCGCTCGGAGCTGGGAAGCGGGCTGCGCAGGCTCGTCACGATCCTCGACGCGTCCGCGCTCGTCCTTTCACCCGACACGGGGCCGCTTCACATGAGCGTCGCCCTGGACCGGCCGGTCATCAGTCTCATGGGCTACACCAACCCGAAGCGAACCGGCCCCTATCGCAAGTTCAAGGATCTGGTCATCGATGCTTATGGTGATCCGGGAGAGAATTATCCGATCTCGATGGAGAATCGTCCGGGACGAATGGCGCGAATCGAAACGAGGGACGTTCTGGGCAAGGTCGCACTGTGGCAGCGGCGATACGCGGGTGTGACAGCGTGAAATTGCCCGTGAGAGAGCAGGTGTCCGCCGGCGGCGTTGTCTTCCGGCGCGACAAAGAGCGAATCGACGTAGTGATCGTCGCCGTCGGCGGCAACAACAGATGGCAGCTGCCGAAAGGCCTCGTCGAAAAGAACGAAAAGCCGGAGATCGCCGCCGTTCGTGAGGCGCGCGAGGAAGGCGGGACTGACAGCGAGGTCGTCGAACACATCGAAACGGTCGAGTACTGGTACGCTGGCCTCGACGGAGGCGAGAGGGTTCGCTTTCACAAGCGCGTGCACTTCTACCTGCTGCGGTATTTATCCGGCGAGACAGGCAATCACGACTGGGAAGTCAACGAAGCGCGCTGGGTGCCGATCGACGATGCCGCGACTCAACTCGCGTTCGATAATGAACGACGTGTGGTTGAGCGTGCCCGCGAGCTAATCGGTTGAGGCCGTAGAGAGCGCGCCAAATCGGTACCGGACTCCGACATCGCGCAACAATCCGATCAGCCGCACTATCGGCAACCCCATCACAGCGAAGTAATCGCCCTCGATCCGCTCGACGATCGTGGCACCGTAGCCCTGAATTCCGTATGCTCCGGCCTTGTCCATCGGCTCTCCGGTGGCGATGTAGGCTTCGATCTCGTCGTCCCGCAGGCGTCTGAACTTGACACGAACTTCCTCGACGGCCGACCGTAGCTTCTTTCCGCGTGAGACGGCGACGGCGGTAGTGACCGTGTGCTCCCGGCCGCTCAGGAGTGCAAGCATTCGCGCGGCGTCGTCGGCGTCGCGGGGCTTGCCGAGAACTTTGCGGTTTACGACGACGATAGTGTCCGCGCCAATCGTGATCAGATCAGGATCACGTTTCGCAATCGCGCTCGCCTTCTCTCGCGCCAGCCGCTCGGCGTGACGTCTCGGTGTTTCCCGGACGCGCAGGGTCTCGTCGATGTTGGCTGGAAGAACTTCGTGAGCGATCCCGATCAGGCTGAGCAGCTGGCGCCGGCGTGGTGACGCGGACGCGAGTACCACGCGGCACTCACTCACCGTTCGAGCCAGAGTGTCACTGGACCGTCGTTCACCAGCTCTACCTCCATCATCGCGCCGAACTCTCCGCTCTCGACCCTGAGTCCGCTACTGCGCAGAGCCGACAAGAATCGCTCGTAGAGAGGAATCGCCTTCTCCGGGCGAGCGGCGTCGATGAAACTAGGTCGCTTCCCCTTTTCCGCGTTCCCATAGAGTGTAAACTGGGAAACGACCAGCATCGCTCCACCGATTTCCGACAATGGGAGGTTCATTTTCCCCTCAGAATCCCCGAAAAGTCGCAGCCCACTTGTTTTCTCCGCCATCCAATCGACTTTCTCCGGGGTATCGCCGTGCGTGAAGCCCACGAGGAGAAGAAATCCTCTTCCTATGCTTCCGACTTTCCGTTGTTCGATGCGGACTTCTGCCCGCGAGACGCGCTGAAGTAAAACTCGCAGGTCCTACTCCACCGTGACGGATTTGGCGAGATTCCGCGGTTGATCGACGTTCGCGCCACGCTTGACGGCGATGTAGTACGCCAGTAGCTGGAGGGGGACCGATGCCAGCACAGGGGTAAGCATGTCCTTCGTCTCGGGAATGCGGAACTCGTAGTCGAGCTTTCCGTGCAGAACTTCTTCGTCCCGGGTAGTTATGGCGATAACCCGACCGCCCCGTGCCTTCACTTCCTGCACGTTCGAGACGACCTTGTCGAACACGGCGTCGTGCGGAGTGATGAACAAAACCGGCATGTTCTCGTCGATGAGCGCGATCGGCCCGTGCTTCATCTCGGCCGCCGGATACCCCTCGGCGTGTATGTAGCTGATCTCCTTGAGTTTTAGAGCCCCTTCGAGCGCGGTCGGAAAACTGTAGCCCCGGCCAAGGTAGAGGAAATTCTGCGCGTTCCTGAACTCTTCGGCGATGATCTCCACCTCTCCAGCCCGATCCAGGATGCTTTGAATCTTCGCCGGCAGCGCCAGCATCTCTTCGATTATCTCCTTGCCATCGACCATGGAAAGATTGCGAAGCCTGGCCAGTTTGAGGGTGAAGAGCAGGAGAGCAATTACCTGACTCGTGAACGCCTTGGTGGAGGCGACTCCGATCTCCGGGCCAGCGTGGACGTAGATGCCGCCGTCGCTCTCGCGCGCGATCGTCGATCCGACGACATTCACGATCCCATAAGTGCGCGCGCCTCGCGCCTTCGCTTCACGCATTGCCGCCAACGTGTCCGCGGTCTCACCCGATTGCGAGATAACGATGCACAGCGTCTTGTCCGTGACTATCGGATTCCGGTAGCGCAGCTCGGAGGCGTACTCGACCTCGACTGGAATGCGCGCCAGGCTCTCGAGCATGTGTTCGCCGATCAGGGCCGAGTGCCAGCTTGTGCCGCAGGCAGTGATCAGAATGTTGTCGAACTTGAGCAGCTCCTCGTCGGTCATGTTGAGTCCGCCGAGCTTCGAGGTTCCCTCGTCGCGGAGCAATCGCCCGCGCATGCAGTTCTCGACCGTGGCGGGCTGCTCGAAGATCTCCTTGAGCATGAAGTGGTCAAACCCGCCCCGCTCGATCTGATCCAGATCCCAATCAATCTTGCTGACCCTGCGCTCGAGCTGCTGCGCGCGCTGATTGAGAACCGTGTAGCCTTCACGTGTTAGAACTGCGACGTCGCCGTCATCGAGATAAACGACCTCGCGCGTCTGCGCGAGAATCGCGGAGACGTCACTGGCGACGTAATACTCGCCGTCGCCGAGCCCGATGAGCAGTGGGCTGCCCTTTCTTGCGGCAACGATCTTGTTCCTGTCCTTGCTGGAGACGACGGCGATTCCATAGGTGCCCTCGATCTGCCAGAGCGCCTCGATCACTGCGTCCTCGAGGTTTCCGTCGAAGGCCTCTTCAATCAGATGAGCGATGACTTCGGTATCAGTCTCGGAGACGAAGGTGTGTCCGTGCGCGATGAGCTCCTTCTTGAGCGTGCCGGAGTTCTCGATTATGCCATTGTGCACAACCGCGATGTTTCCCTTGCAGTCGATGTGCGGATGTGCGTTGCATTCGTTCGGCGCTCCGTGAGTAGCCCAGCGGGTGTGGCCGATGCCCAAATCGCCGGCGACGGGACTGGCATTGAGCGCAGCCTCGAGTCGGGAGATTTTCCCGGCGGCTTTACGGGTCTCGACTCCCGATCCATTCATCACCGCGACGCCGGCAGAGTCGTAGCCGCGATACTCCATCCTCTTCAGTCCTTCGAGGAGAAGGGGTGTTGCCCCGCGTGATCCTATATATCCGATAATTCCGCACATATTGGCTCTTGTTGACTGTATCTATCTGCTGAGCGCCTCGACGGGCTTGCGACAGTCCCGGACGAGTTTCTCCGCCTCTGCTGCGGTGGGCGCCTCCGCTATTACACGCACGATTGGTTCCGTCCCGGAGGGGCGGATGTGGACCCAGCGATCGGGCCAGGTGAGCCTCAAGCCGTCCTGGGAGTCCGCTTCGGCATCGGGGAAGGCCTTCTTGAGGACTTCGTACACCGTGTCGAGGGGCGCGTTGGGCCGCTCTAGCTTGTCCTTGACGATAATGTAGCGCGGATAGGAGGCCACGATTCTTGAGAGCGGCCTCTTCTCGCCCTCCTCGAGGAGGAGCTGCAGGATGAGCGCCGCGCCAACAGGGGCGTCCCGACCGAGGTGGAGCTCGGAGAGAATGACTCCTCCATTCCCTTCTCCGCCGATCGGAGCATTTTCCGTCCGCATCCTTGTGGCGACGTTTACCTCACCCACCGGCGCGCGAATAACCCTCATTCCCGCCTCGGCGGCGATGTCATCGACGATTCTGCTCGTGGAAAGGTTGGTTACGACCGGTCCCTTTCGGTGTCGCAGCACGACCTTGGCCGCCAGCGCAAGAGTATAATCTTCGCCGATCGCCACGCCCTCGTCCGAAACCAATGCGAGACGATCGACGTCCGGATCCACCGCCATCCCGAGATCGCAATGGGAATCCTGCACGAGCTTTTGCAGCTCTCCCAGGTTCTCGGCGATCGGTTCCGGTGGGTGCGGGAATCTTCCGTCAGGCTCCATGTTGATCGTCGCCAGCTTGCAGCCGAGGAGCTCGAGCAGTACGGGCATGAACACGCCGCCGGCTCCGCGCACGCAATCCAGGCCAACTCGGAAACCGCGCTTTTGTATTCCTGGGACATCGAGGAACGGCAGGGCAAGAATCTTTTCGATGTGCTCGCGCGCGGCATCCTTGTCGGCGGTAACAGTGCCCAGCCTGTCCCACGTCGCTCGGGGGATATGACCGTCAACGACTTTTCGCATGTCGGCCGCTTCGGCGCCGTCGAGGAACAACCCGGAAGGCCCGATGAACTTGAGGGCATTCCACTCAATGGGGTTGTGACTCGCGGTGATTGCAAGACCGCCCGCCGCGTGATGGTGCTCTACGGCGAGCTGAACGGTCGGAGTCGGCACCATTCCGATATCGAGGACGTTGCAGCCGACGGACTGGAGCGCCGCGTGGACCACGGGCTGAAACATCGGACCAGAAACGCGACTGTCGCGGCCTACGACGATCGTCGCCTTGCCACCGCTGCGCGCCAGCGCCCAGGCGCCAAATCCGGCGGCGAATTTGGCCATGACCTCAGGCGTGAGCGCTTCGCCGACTCGCCCGCGCACACCGGAGACGCTCACCATCAATCCTTCATAGGCCATTCGCGCTTTTCCCCTCTTGCTATTGGGATGATGGAGCAGCCCGTAATTTACTCGCACAGACATTTATCGGATGCCAAGTCCCAGTGTCTCAATTGATTAACTTCCCCCTCAATATCCTCTACAAGACCGGCGAATGACCCGTATCTTCGAAGAAGACCTCAAGGCACAATTCGGCACCCGCGCCATCCACGCCGGACAACGCCCCGATCTGCTCTCCGGCGCGATCATGACGCCGATTTACACGACGTCCACCTACGTCCAGGAAGGACTGGGCAAGAACAAAGGCTACGAGTACGCGAGAGGCAAAAACCCCACCCGCGAAGCACTCGAGCGCAATGTCGCTGCCCTCGAGGGAGGCACCCACGGCTTCGCGTACAGCAGTGGAATGGGTGCCACTGATTCGATCATGAAGCTGTTCAAATCGGGCGACCACATCGTCGCCGGTGAGAGCAGCTACGGCGGAACCTTTCGCCTCTTCGACAAGATCCTGAAGAATTTCGGCCTGTGCTTCAGCTATGTCGACAGCAGAAATCCACAACGCGTGGAAGACGCGTGCACCAAGAACACGGTGGCGATCATGATGGAGACTCCGACGAATCCGATGATGCGCATCACTGACCTCGCGGCCGTCGGCCAGATCGCCAAGCGCAGGAATGCTCTTTTCATCGTCGACAATACTTTCGCGTCTCCGTACTTCCAGCGGCCGTTCGATCATGGCGCGGACATTGTCTACCATTCGACGACCAAATACCTGAACGGCCATAGCGACATGGTGGGTGGCATTGCGGTCGTGCGCGATGACGCGCTCGCCGAGAGAATGCAGTTCATCCTGAATTCCTCCGGTGCCGTACCGGGCGCATTCGATGCATGGCTCGTGTTGCGTGGGACCAAGACGCTTCATTTGCGAATGCCCCGTCACGACGAAAACGGGCGCAAGATCGCGGCGTGGCTCGCCGAGAAGATCGGCCATGAGAACGTGATTTACCCCGGACTTCCGTCGCACCCTCAACACGAGCTGGCGAAGCGACAGATGAAGGGATTTGGCGGGATGATTTCCATTCTCACGGGAAGCAAGGAGAGAGCTGCGAAGATCCTGAGTCGCGTGCGCGTCTTTTCTCTCGCAGAATCGCTCGGAGGCGTGGAGAGCTTGATCAGCCATCCCGCGTCGATGACGCATTCATCGGTTCCGGAGGACCGCAGGGAGGCACTTGGACTGACCGATGATCTCCTCCGGCTCTCCTGCGGAGTGGAGGACGTTGGCGACCTGATCGCCGATCTCGAGCAAGCTTTCGGATGAAGATTCTGATCGTCGGCGGCGGCGGGCGCGAGCACGCGCTCGCGTGGAAGCTTGGCCGCGACGATCCACAATCCGAGATCTTCGCCGCACCCGGAAATCCGGGGATGGCTTCCATCGCCCATTGCGTACCCATTGGCCCAGGCAGGCTCGAGGAGCTGGCGGCGTTCGCTGAGACTGAGCGCATCGATCTCACGGTCGTCGGACCAGAGGGCCCGCTCGAAGCCGGGATTGTCAATCTCTTTCAATCGCGGGGACTGCCAATCTTTGGGCCGACGCGCGAAGCAGCGCGGATCGAAACCTCCAAGCGGTTTGCGAAAGAGCTGATGACGCACGCTGGAGTTCCTACGGCCCGCGCGACCTATCACACAGAGCAGACAGAGGCAAGGCGCTTATTGGCGGACTTTGGCGCGCCGGTGGTCGTAAAGGCCTCTGGTCTTGCCGCCGGGAAAGGTGTTGTGGTGGCACAGTCCATAGCGGAAGCGGAAGACGCGATTGACGCAATGCTTGGCGATCGCGTATTCGGCGAGGGGGGCGGTGAGATTCTCATCGAGGAATTCATGGAGGGCGAAGAGCTTTCGCTGTTCGTCATCACCGATGGTGAGCGCGCAATTCCTCTTCTCGCAGCGCAGGACCACAAGCGCCTACTCGACGGAGACTTTGGACCGAACACGGGGGGGATGGGCGCTTACGCACCGACATCCATCGCCACTCCGGAACTCGTTCGCCAAGTGATGCGCGAGATCATTGAGCCGACACTGGGGGCGATGCGCGACGAAGGCTATCCCTTCACCGGACTACTCTACGCTGGACTGATGGTAACGCCCGACGGCCCGAAGGTAGTCGAGTACAACTGTCGCTTCGGCGATCCCGAGACGGAGGCGCTGATGCCGTTGATGGACTCGTCATTGTTGGAACTGATCGCTTCGGTCGCCGGGGGTGGCTCACTCGCCCGATCGCGCCCGCCCGATTGGAAGCGACTCGCCGCCGTCACCACGGTAGTCGCCGCCGACGGTTATCCCGAGAAGCCGCGCAGCGGCGATGTGATCCGTTTGCCCGAGGCTCCGGACGACGTCCACGTCTTCCACGCGGGCACCGGGCTCAGCTCCTCAGGCGAGCTCGTCACCGCAGGCGGTCGAGTGCTCGCCATAACAGCGGTCGCCGGAGGATTGCTCGAAGCGGCCGAGCAGTCGCGCGAGTACGCAGAGGAAGTCTCATTCAAGGGGAAGCAGCTCCGCGGCGACATCGGCTGGCGGGAGCTGACTCGCGGTGCCCGAATTACCTGAGACCGAGACAATCGCGCGCGACCTCGACGGCGCGATCCGTGGACGGAAGATCACGAAGGTCTCCGTTCGCAAAGCTGACGTTTTGCGTGGGGTGACTGCACGCGCGCTCGCGAAGAGTTTGCGCAACGCGACGATTGTCCGCAGTTGGCGTCGCGCCAAGCTCGTGGTCCTCGATCTGGACACAGGCGATCGTCTCGTGGTACAGCCGCGCTTCACCGGCGCGCTTTTAATAGACGATGGCGGTTTCACGGGCCCGGAGCTCAGCTATTCCACGTTACGTCTTGAGCTCGATGACGGTCGCTCTTTGCACTACGCCGATGTCCGTCGTCTCGGTACAGTCGCGCTTATGAATGCAAAACGCTTCGACGAATACTCGCGGATGCTTGGCATCGAGCCACTTGACCGTGCTTTTACCGCCAAGCATCTATCGGCAGTTCTTCGGGCGACAAGTCAGCCAGTGAAGAAAGTCTTAATGGAGCAGCGAAAGATCGCAGGCATCGGCAACATCTACGCAAACGAGGCACTTTGGCGCGCGCGGATAGATCCGTCTCGACCCGCCGCATCGGTGTCACTGGAGGAGGCGAAGCTTCTTCGCGCCTCCATCGTCGGAGTGCTCGAAGCAGCGATCGAAGCGCGCGGAACGAGTTTTCGCGACTACCGCGACGCGCGCGGCAAGCGCGGCTCCTTCGTCGAGAAGCTCGAGGCGTATGGGAGAGGGGGGCTTCCCTGCCGCCGTTGCGGACACAAGCTCGTCTCGACTCACGCAATCGACGGACGCGCCACGACGCTCTGCGTGACGTGCCAGCGGTGACATGATGCGAGGCATTGCAGCCTTGAGACAGCAGCCGACGACGGACGCACAGCTTGCCGTCATGCGATCAACAGTTCGGGATGCCGCGGTCGACCGACCAGGCATCTACCGCATGCTCTCGAGCGAGGGCGAGGTGGTCTACGTCGGCAAGTCGAAGCGTGTTCGCTCGCGACTCCTCAGTTATTTTCGCTGCGTGTACCCGGAGGATAAGGGCGCGCGGATCCTCCGCTCGGCCGAGAAGATCGAGTGGGAGTACACGCCGAGCGAATTCGCCGCGCTGTTGCAGGAGCTGAGGCTGATCAAGCGATTCCGCCCGCGGTACAACGTCGCGATGATGCGTGACGCGCGGCACTACTCGTTCATCAAGCTGACGAAGGGCGCGGCGCCGAAGCTGCTGGTGGTGCGGGGTGCATCGAGCGACGAGGGCACGTACTACGGACCTTTCGTAGGTGCGCAACGGGTCGGCGAGGCGCTGCGCGAGCTGAACGACGTGCTGATGCTGCGCGATTGCCGCACCGACTTGAAGATGTTTTTCAGCGATCAGACCGAGCTGTTTCAGCTTTCACCGCGCACGCCCGGGTGCATCCGTCACGAGATCTCCAAGTGCCTAGGTCCCTGCGTCGGCGGATGCTCGGCCGGCCAGTACGACGATCGCGTGGGCCTGGCGAAAGCGTTTCTCGAGGGGTCGGACGACGGCCCGATCAACACGCTGCGCGACGAGATGGAGCGCCTGAGCGCGGGGCTCGAGTTCGAGAGAGCGGCAGTCTATCGCGACAAGCTCGAGCGGCTCGAGGCGCTGCGCGCACAGTTCGGCCGGCTGCGATTTGCGGTGGAGAATCTCTCGTTCGTGTACACAGTCCCGGGCCACGAAGGCGAGGACAAGGTATATCTCATTCGCCGCGGCGTTGTACGAGCGGAAGTAGCGAAACCGCGGTCCTCAAAGGATCGTCGCACCATGAAGCAACTGGTGGAGGATATTTTCTCACCCGACGGCAGCCCTAACGCGCAGGTGCCGACCCACGAGATCGACGAGCTGCTGCTATTGTCGTCATGGTTCCGGAGATTTCCGAAGGAGATGAAGCGGACGAAGCAGGTCAGCTGACCTGCTTCGTCTTAATCTCGCTCGCCAACCCACTGCTTCACGAGAGTTTGCTCGACGCCTAGATGGTCGAGCATTCGAGCTACCACGAAATCGACGAGATCAGTGATCTGCTTCGGCCGGTGATAGAAACCCGGCGAAGCCGGCATCACAACAGCTCCGGCGCGCGTCAGCCGCAGCATGTTGCCAAGATGGATCGCGCTGAGCGGAGTCTCACGCGGAACCAGAACGAGCCTCCGCTTTTCTTTCAGTGTCACATCCGCCGCGCGCTCGATCAAGGATCGTGACGCGCCGACACTGATCGCCGACAGAGTCCCCATCGAGCAAGGACAGACGATCATTCCCGCTGTGATCGCGGAACCCGAAGCCGGCGGTGCGCCCCTATCCTCGTTGGAAAAAGGCTCGACGCATGAATCCCAGGCATCCTTTCCAACAGCTTTTCGCAGCGCGTCCATCGACTCGATTCCCATCTCGGTTTGAAGCAGTCGCAATCCGTACTTCGAGACGATGAGCGAGACCGGCCTGTGCGCGCCTACCAGCTGTTGGAGCAATCGCACCGCGTAAGGCGCGCCGGAAGCCCCGGTGATCCCGACAACGATCGGCGGTGTCGCACTCATCGTAGCAGCCGCTCGGCGAACACAAAACCGAGGAAGACGATGCTGATGACGCCGTTCATCGTGAAGAACGCGGCATCGAGCCGCGAAAAATCATTGGCTTTCACCAGCGAATGCTCGTACAGGAGGAGAAGTCCTGCTACAGCGACTCCAGCGTAATAAAGAACAGCCGCCCCCGCCCCGACGCCGGCAGTCGCCAAGGCGGCAACGGTTGTCACGTGGAGCACGCGTGCGATACCGAGCGCATTCCCCTCTCCGAAAGTCGACGGCACTGAGTAAAGCCCGTTTTCACGATCGAATGACACATCCTGGAGCGCGTACAGGATGTCGAATCCGCCAACCCATGTCGCGACCCCGATCGCCAGTGCGATCAGCATCCACCACGGATCGCTCCAGTGACTGGTGATCGCGAGATAGGCGCCGACCGGCGCGATGGACAGTCCAACGCCAAGCACAAGATGGGACCAGCGCGTGAACCGCTTGGTGTAGCTGTAAAACAGAACCCACCCCAGCGCGACCGGGGCGAGTATCAGGCAGAGGGCGTTGAGCTGCCATGCCGCGACGAAGAAGACTACTGACGCGATAGTCACAGCCACGCTGGCCTCGCGCACGCTCATCTTACCAGAGGGAATCTCCCTCGATCGCGTGCGGGGGTTGCGCGCGTCTATCTCGCGGTCGACGATCCGGTTGAATCCCATAGCGGCGAACCGTGCCGCCGTGAACGCGACCACGACCCAGACTACGTCGCTGGGCGTAATAGCCGCTACGTAGCTAGCGAGCACTACACCGACGAGCGCGAACGGGAGCGCAAAGATGGTGTGCGGAAGCCGAACGAGGTTCGCATGGCGGAGTAGCAGGCCTTGTCCGCGAAGAGTCTGACCCTCGCGTCCGCCCACCGGCGTCGGATCGCCGGGACTAACCATCATTCGTCTGCCATCTCTCGGGTTGCTCAGTTGCTCCCAGTCCCAACCTCGCCCACTTCGCGTCCACTTGCTGTTTCGTCGCTTGGTCCATCTCGATCCGTTTCGGCCAGTTCCGGGTGAATCCCTCCTCCGGCCATTTACGTGTCGCGTCTATCCCCATCTTCGAACCATAGGTGAAGGCGCGACTCGAGTGATCGAGTACATCGATCGGACCCATCGAAAACCGCACGTCCCGCTCCGGATCGATGTGATTGAGCGCGACCCACCACGCCTCCTTCTCGTTCCGTACGTTTACTTCCTTGTCTAGCACCACGATGACCTTCGCCAGAGACATCAGTCCCTGCCCCCACATTGCATTCATCACCTTGTACGCCTGCCCGGGATACTGCTTGTCGATGGACACGAAGACGAGATTGTGAAATATCCCCTCGGCCGGCATGTGATAGTCCACAATCTCGGGGACCGTAAGCTTGAGCAGCGGCAGAAAAATTCGCTCGGTCGCGTGACCGAGGTAGTAGTCCTCCATCGGTGGTCGCCCAACGATTGTGGTGGCATAGGTCGGCGAACGCCGCATCGTCAGTGCGGTGACGTGTACCTGCGGGTATAGATCGGCCTCGGAGTAAAAACCAGTGTGATCGCCGAACGGTCCCTCCACTACGAGCGGTTCGGCGGGATCGATATAGCCTTCGATCACGAACTCCGCCTCCGCCGGTACTTCGAGATCAACGGTGACCCCCTTGGTGAGAGTCACGGGCGCCTTGCGCAGGAATCCGGCGAACAGGAACTCGTCGATTGTCGGTGGAAGCGGAGCCGATGCGGAGTACACCGATGCGGGATCAGCCCCAATCGCAATGGCGACCGACATTTGCTCGCCCTTCTCTGCCATCTCACGCCAGTGGGCCGCGCCTACCTTGTGGCGCTGCCAGTGCATTGCCAGCATGCGCGGGCCGAGCACCTGCACACGATACATGCCGACATTGCGGTTGCCGCGGGTGGGTTCCTTCGAGATCACCATCGGCAGCGTGATGTATGGTCCCCCATCCTCAGGCCAGCATGTAAT
>CATPBN010000060.1 GCA_955652635.1 uncultured Gemmatimonadaceae bacterium | reverse complement strand
CACGTCAACAAGACGTCGTCACGCGTGGAGATCTTCTGGAACGTTCGCGGCTCGCGGGCCCTCAGCGAGGACCAGCGCGCGCGCCTGCTCGACCGGCTTGCCTCGCGACTCACCACAGATGGAAGCGTGCGGATAGTTGCCAGCGACATGCGGAGCCAGAGCAGGAACCGCGGTCTCGCGGAAGAGAAGCTCGCGGACCTCGTTCGTCGCGCGTTGGTGATTCCGAAGAAGCGGCGGCCGACTCGACCGACGAAGGCTTCCAAGGAGGCACGTCTCGAGGGAAAGAAGCGACGGTCGCGCACGAAGCGCGAGCGCCAGAATAAATCGTTCGATTAGATTCTCCGTCATTCCTGCCGCCACCCGACCCATTTTCATCCCCGAGTGAACGAGAAACGCGCCTCGCGCGCGCAGATACTCGCTGCGTTCGCGTCGATTTACATCATCTGGGGCTCGACGTATCTCGCAATACGATATGCGATCGAGACGACACCGCCGTTCATCATGGGCGGTACGCGTTTTCTGGTCTCCGGTGCGCTTCTGTACGTTTGGGCGCGATACCGCGGCGCGCCCAAGCCAACCAAACTTCACTGGCGGAACGCGATCATCGCTGGCGGCTTTCTCCTGCTTGGCGGAAATGGCGCTGTCGTCTGGGCCGAGCAGTTCGTCCCATCGGGTCTCACGGCCCTGCTCGTCTCGATTCTCCCTTTTTGGCTCGTGATCATCGAGTGGGTGAGACCGCCGAGGAAGCGTCCGAGCGGTGCTGTGCTCGTCGGGTTGGTGCTGGGCTTCATCGGGATAATCGTCCTCGTCGGTCCGGGAAACGTCGGCGGACAGGGCGATGTCAGGCTGCTTGGCGCTCTGGTGCTGATACTCGGCTCGCTGTCATGGGCGATTGGATCATTCTGGTCACGTGATGCAAGGCTGCCCGATTCGGGCCTTCTCACCACTGGAATGGAGATGCTTGGCGGTGGCGTGTTGTTGCTGATTGTCGGAGTGCTGAGCGGGGAGCTCTCTCATTTCGATGTCCATCACGTATCGCAAGCGTCCATTCTCGGCCTCGCATATCTGGTCACGTTCGGATCACTGCTTGGGTTCACGTCGTACATCTGGCTGCTCGACAAAGTGTCTCCGGCACATCTCGGGACTTATGCTTACGTGAACCCGATTGTCGCGGTTCTATTGGGGTGGGCGATCGCCGGCGAGACCTTGTCGATTCGCGCAGGCGTTGCGGCGGTGATCGTGATATGCGCCGTTGCATTGATCACAACGGCGCGGAGTACGACCACCGCGCAGAGCGGGTAGCCGTCGGGTTATCGACTTCAGGTTGCTCGACCCGCTTGAGTCGCTGCGGGAATTTCGACCAGCTTACCTGTCTTCACGTCGTAGATGTACCCATAGATCGGAATACCCTTCGGCACCAACGGATGCCGTCGAATACGGGCAACATCATCGACGACGGATTGCTTCGCGTCCGCGACTGTGAGCCAGTCGATAAACTGAGCCTCCGCCGAGCCTGGGCCTTTGCCGACATCGCGAAAACCCTGGGCGCTGAGCTCGGCCGTCTCGAGGCTTTTTGCCAGGAGATCACGCATCAGGTCATCGGTAAAGAACTCCATTCCGCAATTGGTGTGGTGAATGACGAACCACTCGCGTGTGCCAAGGAGCTTGTACGAGATCACCAGTGACCGAATGGCGTCATCGCTGGCGCGGCCGCCTGCGTTGCGGATGACGTGCGCGTCGCCTTCGCTGAGGCCCGCGTACTTGGCGGGGTCCAGTCTCGCGTCCATGCAGGTCAGAATGGCAAAATGACGGGCGGGCGGCAGTACAAGGTCGGCCTTGGGGCCGAATGTAGCAGCGTATTTCGCGTTAGCGGAAAGAACTTCTTTGAGCACGTTTGACATCGGTAGTCCTCAGTGTGTTGTAGAAAAAAAATGCCCCGGACCAGGCCCGGGGCATTCGCGAAAGCACGTTCAATCGCTCGGTCGCGTCAACACCGGCCGCATCGCGGGCGCGAACAGGCGCGCGGATTACAGAACGAGATGAGAGCGAGCATCGAGTACTGAGAGTTCATTGTAAGTCGACGATATGAGGGGAGGCTGAGGCTGTCAATAGAGGCCGGGCTCACCGCTTCACGGTTGCCGCCGTGAGCGCGCGGATCAACGACATCTCAATGGGGTCGTACGGTGTCCCGTCTCTTCTGAAGATGTCGTGAAACCACACCGGCGGATCGGCCGTGTACTCCGTGTACCACGAGTCCCAGGGATAAATCGTCTGCGTCTTACCGGCGACGAATCCCCAGTTGTACGCGCCGACGCGCTGACGAGCGAGCATAGGCAGAATATTCTGGAACGTGCTCCCGCGCGGGCGAGCCATGTACTCGGAGCAGATGATCGGCCTCCCGTATCGTTCGAGGGCGGTCACCAGTCGGTCGACTCGCGCGCTGTCATCATAACTGTGAAAGGTGATAACGTCCGAGCTCTCCAGCATGTATGCGGTTATAGGTGAGCGCTTTGTCGGGTCTGTCCAGTCGCCCATCCATGGGGCGGCAGTGAGCGGTTGGGACGGATTCATCTGACGCGCCCAGCCGAATGCTTTGCGCAGCAGGATCAGCGAGAGCGTTGCCTTGTCACGTGGTTCGTACGCGAGGTACGCCGGGTGATTCGTGTTGTCCGGCTCGTTGAAAACATCCCAAGCGACCACGCGCGAGTCACTCCGGAAGTGCCCAACGACTCCTTGCACGTACCCGCGTAGCTGCTCGTAGCGCGCAGTATCCGAGAGGATCGCCGCACCCGGACTCTGGACCCAGCCGGAGTTGTGTATGTGCGGAATCGGCGCGCGCTGTGCGCCCAGGTGCGGCATCGGATCCCATACCGCGTCGAACAGGACGAACATCGGCCTTATATGATGACGGTCGGCAATCGCGAGAAACTGGTCCATGCGACTGAGGAATCCGAGGGAGTCCTGCTGCCACAAAAGGTCATGCAGGAAGACACGCATCGTGTTGAAGCCGAGCGACTCTGCCCATCCAAGCTCACGGTCAATGGTGCGGGGATCGAACGTGGCTGCCTGCCACATCTCCAGTTGATTGATCGCCGTGCTGGGAATGAAATTGCTGCCGACGAGCCATCCCGTCGAATCGGCCCACGCACGTGCACGCTCTCGTGTCCAGACTGCCGGCGCAATCTGAGTGGGGCTAGGTGTGCTTTTCTGCGCTGATGCAGTCGAAACGCGCCCGAGACCGCCGCTTAGAAACGTCAGCGTGGCAAGGACTCCAATCCGCGCCACACGCTTCATCGCGTCACTCCGAATTGGAAGACCGTGCGTGTGTGGTACTGCTGACCGGGGCGCAGAATCGTCGACGGAAAATTCGGGTGATTCGGAGAATCGGGATAATGCTGAGTCTCGAGCGCCATTCCGTACCGGAAATGATAGACGTTCCCTCCTTTGCCCGTGATGCTACCGTCGAGGAAGTTGCCGGAGTAGAACTGCAAACCGGGCTCGGTTGTGAAAATGTCAAGCGTACGTCCCGTTGATGGCTCCACGACGCGTGCTGCATGCACCAATGCGTCGGCTGCGAGCCCCGCGCGATTGAGAACGAAGTTGTGATCATATCCGTTGCCGTAGCGAATCTGGATGTTCTCACGGTGATCAACCCGCGCCCCGATTGTCATAGGGGTACGAAAATCGAAAGGCGTTCCGCTTACTGGAGAAATCTCACCCGTCGTGATGAGCGTAGAATCGACTGGCGTCATTGAGTCGGCGTTGATCGTCAGCTCGTGCCCGAGAATATCGCGCCGTGAGCTTCCTGCCAGGTTCCAGTAGGTGTGCTGCGTGAGATTGACAGGAGTTGGTTTGTCGGTCGTCGCCTGATAGTCAACGATCAAACGGTCATCGTCGGTGAGCGTATAGGTGACGTGGGCGCGCAAGGCTCCGGGGAAACCCTCTTCCATGTCCGGGCTCGTGTAATCGAGCGCGACGCCAGTGCCTTTCTGGCTCTGGAATGCGTGGGCACTCCAGATAACCTTGTCGAACCCGCGGAGCCCGCCGTGAAGACTGTTGGGCCCATTGTTGACGGCAAGTCGATAAGTTCTCCCGTCGAGCGTAAAGCGTCCGCGTGCGATTCGGTTACCGTATCTGCCAACGATTGCGCCGAAATAAGGACTGTCGTGGAGATACCCGGCCAGGTTGTCGTATCCGAGGACGATGTCGTCGAACCGTCCCGAGCGATCGGGCGTTCTTAGCGACGTGATGATGCCGCCGTAGTTCGTCAGCCTTACTTGAATGCCGTGCTCGTTGGTGAGCGTGAAGAGTTCCGCGGTCCGTCCGTCCGCCGTAGCACCGAAGGGCGTACTAACGGCGGCGGACGGCACAATGCTGGAAACCGGTGCGGCCGTACACGCGATCTGGTTGAGCAGCACAAAGGCCGCTGGTGCGATACAAACCGACTTGCCCCGGTAGAAGCATTTGAATCCTCGCATTCTCCGCCCACTTGACTTGTTTGATGGATTTCGGCGCTGCGTAGAAGCTCTTGCCCGGGCCATTACGCCGCTAGCACCCATGGCTCGCCCTTGACGGGAGATATGCCCCGCTCGTATCCATCGCACGATGGATTTCCGCGTGGCTGTCTCGACCAAAACTTGCCGACACCTATGGGTTTGCGGAATCGCATCAACGCTTTCTCTACTCGCTTCGTGCAGCGGATCTCCGCGCGCTAAGGGGCCGGCGGCCAACGCTTCGACTCCAGCATGGCTTCTCGACCGTGGCCGCGAGGAAGCCAAGCTCGCCGCGCAGTCCGGAGTGCTTCACGACTTCCGGTTCACTGATCAGCGGGAGGCCAGCGGCATCAATTTTCTAAACCGGGTCGTAGACGACGCGGGCAAGGACTACAAGCTGGTTCACTACGACCACGGAAACGGAGTGTGTGCGGCGGATGTCGATGGTGACGGTCTGCCCGATCTCTATTTCGCCACCCAGCTCGGCACTAACCAGTTGTGGAAGAACCTGGGCAACGGTCGATTCGCGAATATCACCGAGCAGGCGGGGCTCACAATGCCGGACGCCATCGCGGTCACGTGTTCGTTCGCGGACATCGACAACGATGGCGATCCCGACCTCTTCGTCACCACGGTGCGTCACGGCAACCGGCTTTTTGAAAACCTCGGCAATGGGAAGTTTCGCGAGATAACCCAGGCGGCGGGCGTGGGGTACGTAGGCCACTCCTCCGGCGCGGTGTTCTTCGACTACGATGGCGACGGCTTGCTCGATTTATTCGTTACCAATGTGGGTGTGTACACCAGCAACCATCGGGGACCGGGCGGCTATTACGTGGGTCTGGACGACGCGTTCAAGGGTCATCTCCACCCCGAACGAGCCGAAAGAAGAATTCTGTACCACAATCTCGGCCACAACCGGTTCAAGGACGTTTCAGCCGAGGTCGGCCTGGTGGACAAGAGCTGGAGTGGCGACGCGACGGTGCTCGACATCAACCACGACGGGTTTCCTGACCTGTATATCCTCGACATGCAGGGTGGCGATCACCTCTGGCTCAATGAGGGCGGAAAGCATTTTCGCGACGCGACAGCGAAATACTTTCCGAAAGTTCCATGGGGCTCGATGGGCGCAAAGGTGTTCGACTTCAATGGAGATGGGCTGCTCGACCTCTTCGTCACCAGCATGCACCCTGACATGTGGGTCAACATCAGTGCCGGTGACTGGGCGGCCGAGGGTCGCAAGGCGGACTCCTCGACGGTGGCCCCCGGGATGATTCCCGAAGGGAAGGCTGGCTTCATCTTCGGGAACGAGCTGTTCGCGAATAAAGGGCACGGGAAATTCGAGGAGGTTTCCGACTCCTTGGGGGTCGAAACGTATTGGCCGTGGGGCCCCACCGTCGACGACTTCAACGCTGACGGGTGGGATGACATTTTCATCGCCGCCGGAATGAACTTCCCGTTCCGGTACGGAATCAACTCGTTGCTGCTAAACGAGGGTGGTCACCACTTCCTGCCGAGTGAATTCGTGCTTGGGGTCGAGCCGCGAAAGAACGGCGCGACGCAACAGGTCTGGTTCACCCTCGAGTGCAACGGGGGAGACGCGTTCAATCCCTTGTGCACCGAGTGCTCCAAACCCGATGCGTCTGCAATGGGATGTCAGCTCGATGCCAAACGCCACCTCACGATGATGGGTTCACTCGGCACTCGCTCCGCCGTTGCGCTCGACCTCGATGGCGATGGTGACCTCGACATCGTGACAAACGAGTTCAATGGGTATCCACAGATTCTCATCAGCGACCTTGCACAGCGACATCGAATCCACTTCCTCAAGGTAAGCCTTCACGGGACCCACTCGAATCGGGAAGGGCTCGGCGCGGAGGTGACCGTTGTGCTACCCGGTGGGCGCCGGATTCTGAAGCCGCTCGACGGAAAGTCGGGATACCTCTCCCAGAGCGACCTGCCACTTTATTTCGGCCTTGCGGACGCTGACCACGCTGATCGGATCGAAGTTCGTTGGCCCTCTGGTCGACGCCAGACGGTGGTTGGTCCGATCAACTCCGGTCGAACAATCGAAGTCGTAGAGCCCTAGCGCGTGGCAAGGCGACCTCCGCCCTGCCGAATCGCGCTGATGAACGCTTCCTGGTTCGCCCACGATCCGTCGTAGCGCTCTCCATTCACGAAAAAGGTCGGCGTTCCGTTCACACCGCTTTGCACGCCGCTCCGGAAGTCATCGCGAACCCTCTTCGCGTATGTGCCGGTCTCCAGATCTCGCTCGAACTGAGTGATGTCGAGCCCGATCGCCTTCGCGTAGCCGACGAGGTCTTGGGGTTCGAGCGCGTTCTGGTGCTCGAAGAGCATGTCATGCATCTGCCAGAAGCGCCCTTGCGCCCCCGCCGCTTCAGCTGCCTGTGCCGCGATCCGCGCGTGCGGGTGTGCCTCCGCGAGCGGGAAGTTGCGGAATACGAAACGAAACTGGTTCCCTAACTCTTTCTGCGCTCTCTTCACAATCGGATGTGCCATCCCGCAGTACGGGCATTCGTAGTCACCATACTCGACGAGCGTGACCGGCGCGTCGTCGGGACCGGCGGCGTGATCTCGCGCGGTTACAGGCGGTGTCAGTCGACCATCGCTCATGGCCGCGCCTCCTCCGCAGTGTCACCACGGAATGATTCAGCTTTGGCGGGCGCTGGCTTGCCGGCGAGAGACTCGAGGGCGTTCAGAATGCCGTCTGCACCCGGGTTCACAGCGACTGGGGAGCAGTAGCTTGATCTAGGTAATCCTTGCCCACGGCTGATCGCGGTGGGACCACGGAACGAGATCTGGGTGGAAAAGGTGGGCGAGCAATTCCACTCCTTCGACGACTCGAGGACCAGGCCGCGCGAAGT
>CATPBN010000059.1 GCA_955652635.1 uncultured Gemmatimonadaceae bacterium | reverse complement strand
TTTCTCCGATTGAGACAGCCCCGTAGACAGCAGGCCTAGCTCGACGTTTTGCAGCACTGTAAGCCACGGAAACAGCGCGAAGTTCTGGAAGACGATGGCTACCTGACGATTGAGACCATCGAGTGGAGCTCCGCGCACGAGAACAGAGCCATCGGACGGTTGCACCAATCCCGCCAGAATCCTGAGCAGCGTCGATTTCCCCGACCCTGAAGGCCCGAGCAAAGCTACGAACTCGCCTTCGCGCAATTCCAGCGTGACACCGTCCAGGACCGGCGTTCCTTCGCGTCCGTAAGACTTTCGAACTTCTTCCGCGGCAAGCAACACAGCGCCTGTTCCCGGTTTCGGTTCCGCCGCAGCAGTGCTGAGAACTGTCATCTCTTCACGCAGATTTGTGGGAGCTAGTCAAGTCGATAACGCGATTCGGCTAATCCGTACAGGCGTCGCCAAACGAGTCGATTGGCCGCAATGACAATAGCAGCCATCGTCAGCGTTCCCGCAAGCAACAGCGGGAAGTTTCCCTTGTCGGCGGCTTGTGCGATCAATGCGCCGAGGCCCGTCGTGCTTTCTTTCTTTCCGGCAAACGTCACGTACTCCGATACAATGCTCGCGTTCCACGCTCCGCCGGTCGCCGTGATCATGCCGGTCACCAGATAGGGAAAGATCGCCGGAAGGATCAGCGTCTTCCAACGCTGCCAGCCAACGATCCGGTAGACTTCGGCCGCCTCCTTGAGATCGGAGGGAATGGCCATCGCGCCAGCTATGACGTTGAAAAGGATATACCACTGTGTGCCGAGGAGCATCAAACCGACGGCTGCGATGTTGAGTCCGCCCGGGACGGTGAGAAGGGCAAGAAGTAATACGGGGAAAATGGCGGTCGCCGGAATGGACGCCGCAATCTGAACGATAGGTTGAAGTCGCTGCGACCAGCGAGTGCTGAGCCCAATGGCGACACCGACAGGTATTGTCCACGCAGCCGCCAACACGAGTGCGATTGTGGTGCGAAGAAAAGTTGCTCCTGCACTCACACCGACGAGACGCCAATTGCCCGGCGACAATTGAATGACTACGCGAAAGGCGGCCGCGGTCCCCCAAATGGTCAACAGTAAGATTGTCAGTCCAGCTATGACCACGACCACGCTCCAAGCTCCCCGCCGGACGGCATGACTCGGCTTCGCAGGCATGAGAGCGCCCAGCGCAGCCGGTGTCGAGCTAAATGCAGTCTCCACCCCTCGTCCGAGGGGCAGCAGAATCCGTGACGAGCAGAATTCGATCAGTGCCGACCCGCGAACGGCGTCGTAGACGATCGATCTTGGTACGTCGCCCCCCGACTGCTCGAACTTGAACCGGTCCGACCACGCGACTAGTGGACGCCAGACCAGCTGATCGAGGAGAACGATAACGATGATGAGCGCTGCGAGACCGAGGGCCAGGGCGGAGAAATCGCCCCGCTCCGCGGCCGCGGCCAGAAAAGAGCCGAGTCCGGCCAGGCGAAGATTCTTGTCGCCGAGGGTGAATTGTTCCGAGGCCATGAGGAAAAACCACCCTCCGGCCCAGCTCATCATGCTGTTCTGTAATAGCGCAATCACACCCGAAGGAAGCTCGAGCCGCGTGAATCGCCTCCACAGTCCAAGCTGGCACACGGATGCGGCCTCGCTTAGCTCGCGCGGGATCGTGAGCAGCGACTGGTGAAAGCTGAACGCCAGGTTCCAAGCCTGACTGGTAAAAATGAGAATGACCGCGGCGAGCTCAAGCCCGATCGTGCGCCCCGGGAAAAGGGCGGTCAATCCCAGGACTACCCCCGGCATGAACGAAAGAATCGGAACGCTTTGCAAGATGTCGAGGACTGGGAGCATCAATCTCTCGGCTGCTCGGCTCCCCGCGGCAATCCTGGCATAGACGAGGCTGAATGCGAGCGATATGAAATAGGCAATCGCCATACGGAGCGTGGAGAGCCCGGCGTAATACGGCAGCTTCCACGGGCTCAAATCAATGCGGGCGCCCTCGACGAGCGGAGAGCGCCATTCCAATGCTGCTCGCATCACGCCAAAGCCGACGGCCACGAGCAGGCCAAGCATGAGAGCATCCACCCAGTGCGGAGTGGCGATCCGCGGGGCTTCTGCACTTCGGTCCGCTCGTTTGAAGTCGGGTAGTCGGACGACCGACACTGGGTTCATCATGGTGGCTAGATGGCGTCGGTCACTTGATTTGGCGCATTGAAGCTAGCAACGTCTGTGTTCGCAATGGAGTCCTTCAAGCTGCGAAGTGCTAAGATCCCACTAAGATTTCGCCTTCCGCAGTAGAACCGTCTGGAGCAAACTTAATCTCAGTGCTGTGAAAGTTTTGCGAAGCGTGGTAATCGATTCCCGCCTGATGACGGTGGCAGCAATGCTATCGCTGTTTGGCCTGGCCATGGTTTATTCAGCCGGCCAAACCGACATCAAAACTGCAGCGGCCTCCGCATACAAATCGCAGGCGCTGTGGCTGTTAATTGGATTGGCGGCGACGTACGGGCTCTTGAAGATGCCCGTCAGATTCATCAGGTGGGCAACGTGGCCAGCCTACGTGTTCACGTTGATTCTGCTGCTTTCGCTCCTCGTACTCGGCGTGGGGTCAGGCGCCAACGGCCACACCAGAAGCTGGCTTGCGATAGGAGGCCATCGGCTTGGCCAGCCGGCAGAATTCGCCAAGCTCACCGTCGTACTGATGCTCGCGAAAGTGCTTTCTGAAACGAGGCTCGATTCGAAATCACTCCTGGACCTCTGGAAGCCGGCGCTCGCTGTCGGCATCCCGTGGCTGCTCATAATGCTGCAGCCCGACCTCGGCTCGAGCATTGTCTTTATTGGAATCTTTTTCGGAATGCTCTACTGGTCCGGGGTCGAGTGGCCGTTGTTGCTCCTCCTCTTGAGCCCGGCGATCAGTCTCCTGCTCTCCTTCAGCGTCGGACTCTGGGGCGCCTGGTTTTTCGTTCTGCTCGCGCTCGTTCTCTGGTACCGCCCGTTCCTGATCGAGGGGATCATTCTCATGGTGCTCAACGTCGCCACGGGCGTCGTCGCACCGATAATGTGGGAGAAGCTGGCGCCCTACCAGCAGAACCGTTTAAAGGTCTTTATCGACCCGTCGGCTGACCCCCGTCAATCGGGCTACCACGTCCTGCAGTCGAAGATTGCAATCGGATCCGGCGGATTGTTCGGCAACGGATTTACTCTGGGAACCCAAAAACGAAGTGGTTTTCTCCCGGAGCAACATACCGATTTCATCTTTGCAGTAGTTGGCGAGGAGCTTGGCTTCATCGGCGTCGCAATCGCCTTGACACTGTTCCTCGCCCTCTTGTTGAGGGCAACGGGAATTGCAGCTCGCGCCAACGATTCTTTCTCGAGTCTTGTTGCGTTCGGACTGATGTCATCCTGGCTCGTCCACGTCGCGGTGAACATTGGGATGACGCTCAACCTCATGCCGATCGTCGGGATTCCACTTCCCTTCTTCAGCTACGGGGGGTCGATGATGCTCGCGAGCTGGCTCTCGGTCGCCGTGTTACTTCGTATTTCCGGCGAAGGTCGCGGTCAGTCGAATATCTAAGCTCATCTCACAAGTTGCCCCTCCTCGCTGGCTATATCGCCGACGGGAAAAGCCCCGCGACCGGATCATCGGCAACGGGGCTTCAGTTGTGAAAGTGCGTGGCTATTTGTGGGAGAGCTGGTAACAGGCTACATCGTATTGCGATACCGCGTGTGAGTTGCCGTTCGCCAGCGATGGCGTGCCAGGACTTCCAGCGTACCTGGTCACGGCATTCGCAAAGCCACCTGTGGCAAATCCGTTGGGCTGCGTCGTCTGTGCCTGACAACTTTGTGTCGGCTGACCTGTGCCGGAAGGGTTTCTGGCTGCGCTCATCGCACCGGCGACGAGCACCACCGAAAGATTCGGCCGGGCGTTGGAC
>CATPBN010000058.1 GCA_955652635.1 uncultured Gemmatimonadaceae bacterium | reverse complement strand
CCTCGGACGAGATGAACCGGTCGGGACGAAAGAGAGCCAGAACAGCGGTGGTCGAGGTATCGTTGGCGGTAGTGTCAACGTCGTAAGCTTCGATCGTCACTGGACCCGGGCCCTTGATCGAAAGCGTATCGATGTGGAGGAGAACGTAAGCACTGTCCACGCTGCTTATCGGCCTTATCGTATCAGCCTTGGGCGTAAACTTCGCGGGCAAAGAGTCGAAGCGCATGATCACGCGCGTGTCGAGCGTGTCCCCCCGAGAGGCAAGGAACAACCCGTTCTCAGTCCCCAGCCCGGAGAGAGACTGGACAGTGGTGTCGAGCACCACGGCGTCCAAGGTGATGTTCTGGACATTTCCGCCCACGGGCGGACAAAGAACCGAGCACACACCGGAGCTGTCGAGATTCTCCGAGCAGGATGCGAAAGAAACGAACAAGACCGCGGTCGCAAGCGCGCGCGCGAGCAATGACGAAGACTTCACTTACATCCTTCCACGTGAATGGTTCAGCACGAAGGCGTGTGGAAGCAGCTCTTCGAGCGTCCACGAAGCTTCCTTCCCGTCGCGCGTGTAGCTGGAGATTCTGATTTTCGGCGCAAACTCGTTCAACACCTGCCTGCACGCGCCGCATGGAGGGGTCGGCTCGACATCGTCCGATGCGATTGCGATCTCGTCGAATTCAGTCAGTCCTTGTGAGACAGCATAAGCCACCGCAAGGGTTTCCGCGCAGATTGCCAACCCGTAGGCGGAATTCTCAACGTTCGAGCCCGTAATGAGCCGGCCGTCCCTGGTAAGCAGCGCAGCTCCTACACGGAAATTCGAATAGGGAGCGTGCGCGTTCTCCAGCGCGCGCATCGCTGCCTCCCTGAGGGAGGCCTTCGTTTCCGATTTCGTCGCCATCAGACTATCAGCTCTGTCAGGAACGATTTGCCCCGGCCTCTGAACGAAAGCCCAAACCACTCTGCAACCGTCGCGCCGAGGTCGGAGAAGGTGTCACGCTCACCAAGGTCGCGCGGAACGACGCGCATCCCTCCCGCCAGGAGAGGGACGTATTCGCGAGCGTGGTCTGAAGATGGAGTGGTAGGGTCGTTGCCGTGGTCGGCCGTGATGAACAGCAGGTCTTCCTCTTTTAGCCGCGATGTGATGGAGGGCAGAGCTGCGTCGAACTCGCGCAGCGCACCATAAAAGCCCGCAACGTCGTTGCGGTGCCCGAACAACTGGTCGAAATCTACTAGGTTGGCGAGGAGGAACCCACTTTCCGCTGTCGAAAGCCAATTCTTGATGCCGCGGATGCCGTCGGCGTTCGAGGACGTGTGAGTGGCAGTAATCGAACGCCCCGCGAAGAGATCGTCCACCTTGCCGACGCCCGCGCGCGGGACTCGTGCTTTTGCGAGGGCGTCGAGGAGGGTCTCGCCTGGTGGCTCGATGGAATAGTCGCGCCGGTTCGCCGTCCGCTTGCATTCGCCGTTCTCGACGAGGAAGGGGCGTGCTATCACTCGCGACACATCGTGAGGAGGCTCGAGTATCGCCCGTGCTGTCTCACACGCCCGGTGAAGCTCGCTCAGCGGAATCACGCCTTCGTCGGCGGCGATCTGGAAAACCGAATCGGCCGACGTGTATACAATCCAGCTACCGGTCGCTAGCTGCTCGGCAGCGAAGCGATTCATTACGTCGGTTCCGCTGCCAACCACATTTCCGATGACAGCGCGTCCGGTCTCGCGTGCAAATCTCTCGATCACTTCACTCGGAAATCCGCGCGGATAAGTCGGGAACGCGCGCTCCAAGTGCACACCGGCGATCTCCCAATGCCCAGTGGTGCTATCCTTGCCCGCCGAGGCGGGCCGCATGCTGCCCCAGGCGCCTGCCGCGTCGCCGCGTGGAGCAACGCCCTCGATCCGTCGAATATTTCCAAGTCCGAACCGCTCGAGCCTCGGAAGCTTCAACCCTCCGCTCGCCCGCGCGACATTCCCGAGCGTGTCGCTTCCAGCGTCGCCGTACTCGGCGGCGTCGGGCGCTTCGCCGATGCCGACTCCGTCGAGAATTATGATGACGGCGCGTCTCACAACTATGGACCTGTGTAGGTTTTCTCGACGCGCGATCGCAATCCGGTGAGCAGCTCGTATGGCGACATGCTGGCATCGTCGGCGACGCGTTCTACGGTAAGCACCGTATCCCCCGACCGGCCAATCAGTGTCACTGGGTCGCCGACCTCACACTTGACGGTCGTCACATCGATCATCGTCATGTCCATCGTGACCGTGCCAGCGATAGGAGCGATCGTACCGCCGACCAACACCGAGCCAACCTGGCTGAGCGATCGCGGATAGCCATCGGCGTATCCAATCGCCAGCGTGGCGATGCGGGCGGCGCGCTCGACACGAAGCGTGGCGTCGTAGCTGACGGTGTCGCCAGCCTCGAGGTTCCGAATTTCCACGATCGGAGCACGCAAGTGTACGACCGGCTCGGGCTGGAGGTCCGCCGTGCTGCCGCTCCCCACGCCGTAGAGAAAGATTCCCGGACGCACGAGGTCCCACGCGCTCCGCCCCTTGCGTGCGATCGCCGCGCTGTTATCGGCGTGTAGCAGTCGCGGGCGCGACGGCAGTCGGGAAATCGCATCGCGAAAAAGGGCTTCCTGCCGTCCCAGCGTCCCATCGTTCAGCTCGGCGGAATGAAAGTGAGTGAACGCACCTTCCGGCGGGGCCAGCGCCGTGAGCTGGGCAATCTGATCGATTTCGCGCCACGGGATACCAGCCCGGCTCATCCCCGTGTCGATTGACAGATGCCAGGCTCCCCCGCCCGAGCGCAGCCACGCCTCGATCTCTCGGGGGAATCCCAGTGCGGGTGTCAGTCGCGCCGTGCGAGCGCGCAGCAGTTCTGCTTCGAGGAGCGGGGTGAAAATGACGATCGGGCGGGATACGCCGAGGTGGCGCAGCTCTTCTCCCTCGATTACCGTCGCAACACCATAACCCCATGGCTCGAGCACATCGAGCGCGCGCAGTGCTCCCTTCGCGCCGAGGCCATAGGCGTCCGCCTTGATCATTGGCAGGAGCGGCACTCCCGCGCGTCGCGCAACCGCGGCTCCATTACGCTGCAACGCGCCCAGATCGATCTCGACCAGGGCGCGAGCCAATGTCTGCTTCATTGACGCTTCATTTACGTTGCGGGTAGTATACGCCCTACCTCGGATCCCTTCAAGAAAACGAGCACAGCCGCGCGAAATGCCTCATGGATAACACACATTCGCTGGACGACACGCTCGCTCTCATGCGCGACCTGCGGAAACGGTGCGAATGGGACGCCGCTCAGACGCACGAGTCTCTGCGACCGTACCTGATCGAAGAGGCGAACGAGCTGGACGATGCGATCAGGCTCACAGATGACACGTCGATGCGCGAAGAGTTGGGCGACGTACTGCTGCAGGTTCTATTTCACTCCGTCGTCGCCGAAGAACGGGGCGCGTTCGATTTCGCGGCGGTGGCCGACGCTCTCATCACCAAGATGAAGGGCCGACATCCGCACCTATACGGCGACGCAGCAAGAGAACCCTGGGAGCGGATGAAATCCAAAAAGCGGAAAAGCATTGCTGAGGGTCTTCCGGCGGCACTGCCCGCCCTCCACCGCGCGCATCGCCTTCAGGATCGAGCCGCGGGTGTCGGCTTCGACTGGCCGGACGTCGACGGGCCTGCCGAGAAAGTGGCGGAAGAGCTCGAGGAAGTACGCTCAGAGCTTCGCAAATCACCGCCGCCCAAGCCGGGCGCTCCACCGTCGCTCGACGAGCCGCACTACGCCCTGGAGGAAGAGCTCGGCGATCTCCTGTTCGCTGTGGTCAACCTTTGTCGCAAAGCGGGCGTGCACGCGTCGATCGCGCTGGACAAGGCGAACGCGAAGTTCGTTCGGAGGTTTCAGGAGATCGAGAGACTGGCGAAAGAGCGAGGGATCGACGTGGCGCACGCTGGCCTCGAGCGGCTCGACGCGCTATGGGACGAGGCAAAGGCTGCCGAAGAGAAGTGATGCTGGACGCGCTGCTAGCTAATCCACGTGCCTAGCGCGACCGCCCATACGGTGTAGAGCAGAGCGGCTGTCGCAATCAGGCCAGCAGCAACCAGTAGAAAACAGAGAGCGTCAAGCAATGCGCGCACAAGGCGGCTGCCGCGCGTTGTTGCGATCGAGCTCGCTCGGTCGGCAATCCCCCAACCTCCATAAGCGAAGAAAATCAGTGCGAGACTCGCAACCACCAGCCACCCCGCCGCTCGCCAGCGGAGGGCGCCCGCGAAACCCGCGAGTCCAACAGCAAGGTCGATGGACAGTCGACGAACAGATGCCGACCGCGCGCGGTGGGCAAGAAATTCCGGCAGGCTGGCATCCGGCCTCTGAGCCGACAGGACCATCATCATTACGAACTACTCCGGTTTCTCATGGAAGAATCTAATCCGATTCCTCTTCCGCCTCGTCGCCGTGTTCTACGATGTCGCCGGGCTTGAAGAGTATACCCTGCAACACCTCGCGCCATTTTTTATTCCGCCGCATGAGGAATTCCAGATCCATCCCGAAATGCTTGAACTCCTCGTGCTGCGCATTCCGCATGATTGATCTGGCCTCGCGG
>CATPBN010000057.1 GCA_955652635.1 uncultured Gemmatimonadaceae bacterium | reverse complement strand
CTCCGACGATGGAAGAGGGGCGTCTCGTCAAATGGAACAAGAATGAAGGCGACGCCGTGAAAAATGGTGACGTCCTGGCCGAGGTCGAGACCGACAAGGCGATCATGGAGCTCGTTGCTCGCGGCGACGGAGTGCTCCGGAGGCGTCTCGCGAATGAAGGAGATTCATCTCCGGTCGGAACGTTGTTGGCCGTGATCGCCACTCCCGACGAGAACATCGATTCGATAGTTGGATCAGCCACGCCGGCCGCTGCACCAGCCGCGGCACCGGCTGCGACGGCCGCACCGACACCAGTCCCGCAGTCGCCGCCCAAATCGCAAGGCGAAGCTTCGCCTCCACCACAGGAGAAAGTCGCAGGCAGTCAGGGCGGCGCGCCGCCAAGTGCGCCGCAGCGTCCCGCGCCACCTCGACCGTCAGGAGCACCAGCCGCGCCGCGAGGGAACGGGGCATCGCGTTCTGGCGCGCCTTCCGCAGCGGGCGGACGTCAGCGCTCGTCGCCACTCGCTAGGCGGATCGCCACCGAGAGAGGACTCCAGCTCGGCGCAATCCAGGGCACTGGACCGGGCGGGCGCATCGTCAAACGCGACATCGAAAACGCCAAGGCGACTGGTGGTAGTGGACGGTCAGCCGCGGCCGATCGGCTCGCGACCGAAGGCGACTTCAAGGACGTTCCTCTCACTCAGATCCGCAAGACCATCGCACGCAGGCTCGCCGAGTCGAATGGCCCGGTTCCGACTTTCTTTCTCACATCAGAGTACGACGCCACACGCGCGGCGGAGTTGCGCGCGCAACTCGCCGAAATGGGCGATCAGTATAAGGTGTCGTTCAACGACATAGTGATCAAAGCCGTTGCTCTCGCACTAGCCGAGCATCCCGAGGTCAACGCGCACTGGCTCGGCGACAAGATCCGCCACTTCAACCGGATCCACGTCGCCATGGCAGTCGCCGTCGAAGACGGTCTCATTACACCGGTCTTGTTCGACGCCGATCGCTTGTCGTTGTGGGAGATCTCCGAGAAGGCCCGCGATGTGGCCAAGAGAGCACGTGAGCGCAAGTTGATGCCAGAGGAGTACACTGGTGCCACCTTCACCGTATCCAACCTGGGCATGTTCGGCATCGACCAGTTCACGGCGATCATCAACCCGCCCGAAGCCGGAATTCTCGCCATTGGCGGCGTGGAACAGAAGCCGGTTGTGATCGACGGCCAGCTCGAGGTTCGCGAGCGAATGCGTGTCACCATGAGCTGCGATCACCGGGCAGTCGACGGAGCAACAGGAGCGAAGTTCCTCCAGACGGTCAGGCGCTACATCGAGAATCCGCTCAGTCTGATCATCTGACGGACGCTGGACCGCCACCAGCTAGATTTATCCTGCACTCTAACCTGATCGATTAAGTAATGGCCTCTTACGATGTGATCTTTATTGGCGGCGGACCTGCGGGTTACGTCGGCGCGATTCGCAGCGCCCAGCTCGGAATGTCCGTTGCGGTCGTCGAGCGCGAGGGCCTGGGCGGCACCTGCGTTCTGTGGGGCTGCATTCCTGCCAAAGCCTTGCTCGAAGCGGCGTCCGTCGCAACGAAGGTCTCCCACTCCGCCGACTTCGGCGTCACGGTTGCCGATGTGAAACTCGACTACGGCGTCGCGATGAAGCGTTCGCGCGCGGTGAGCACCCAGAACTCCAAAGGGGTCGAGTTTCTCTTCAAGAAGCACAAGATCACCTGGATCAAGGGCACCGGGCGAATCGCCGGGAAGAACTCGGTCTCTGTGAAAGCCGACGGAAAGGAGGAGAAGCACGAGGCGAAAAAGGCAGTAGTCATCTCCACCGGGTCGCGAGTAAAAGGCCTTCCTCAGATCGGACTCGAGCTCAACAAGACGACCGTGCTCTCGTCGGACGAAGTGCTCGTGCTCGAGAAAGCTCCGAAGACCATGGCTGTCGTCGGCGCCGGCGCGGTGGGCTGCGAATTCGCCGACGTCTTCGCCGCCTTCGGCACTCAGGTCACGCTGATCGAATCTCTCCCGGTGATTCTCCCGCTCGAGGACGCCGATTGCAGCGCTGAGCTCACCAAGAGCTTCAAGAAGCGGAAGATCGACGTGCTCACGGGTGCCAAGATCAGCGATGTCAAAGTGGGAAAGAGCTCTGTCGCGATGAGCGTGGAGATTGGCGGCAAGAAGCAGTCGCTCGAAGTGGAGAAAGTGCTCGTCGCCGCGGGACGCGCTCCGAATATTGAAGAGATCGGCCTCAAGGAAGCCGGAGTCCAGCTCACGGATCGCGGTTTCATCAAGATCAACGAGCGGATGGAAACCTCCGCCAAAGGCATCTACGCCATTGGAGATGTCGCGGGTCCGCCGATGCTCGCCCACAAGGGACAGCGCGAAGGCGTGGTGTTCGCCGAGTTCCTTGCCGCTCAGAAAAGCGTTCATCCCGTGAATTACGGCAACATTCCGAACGCGACGTACTGTCATCCCGAAGTCGCATCGATTGGAATGACCGAGGCACAGGTCAAGGAAAAGAAAATCGACTACAAGGTCGGCAAGTTCCTTTTTTCCAACAACGGTCGCGCACGCACGTCCGGAGAAATCGAAGGCTTCGTCAAGATCATTCGTGACGCCAAATACGGTGAGATACTTGGTGCGCACATCATCGGCGCGCACGCCACCGAACTGATTCACGAGCTCGCCGTTGCCCGCGAGAATGAGTACACGGTGGAAGAGGTCGATCTCGCGATCCACGCCCATCCCACGCTCTCCGAAGCGATTGCCGAGGCAGCTCTCGATTCGCTCGGAAAGATGATCCACGCGTGACTTAGGTGACGGGCTGTGGCTGAGCGCGAGCTATGGACTGTGCCTCTCGGGCGAATGCCCTACGCGGAGGCGCTCGAGCTGCAGCGGCACATCGCCCGCGACCGGATAACAGGCGCTCTCGCGCAGGACGTACTCCTCCTCGTCGAGCACCCTCCGGTAGTCACCCTCGGCAGAGCGTCGAAGGAGAAGCATCTGATCGCTTCGCCCGCTTTTCTGGAGAGCAAAGGCGTGGAGCTGTTCGAGGTGGAGAGGGGCGGAGACGTTACGTTTCACGGCCCTGGACAGCTCGTTGGTTATCCGATTATCGATCTCAAGCGTCACCGCCAGGATCTCCACTGGTACCTGCGGAAGATCGAGGAGGCGCTGATCAACACCCTCGCCGACTACGACATTCCCGCCGAGCGCAACACGAGCTTCACCGGCGTGTGGACAAAAGGGAAAAAGATCGCTTCGATTGGCGTACACGCGCGCGACTGGGTGACCTGGCACGGGTTCGCGCTCAACGTCACGACTGATCTCTCCTACTTCGACCTGATCGTGGCCTGCGGAATCGACGGCGTCGTCATGACCTCGATTGCGCGCGAGCTGGGACTGGAGAATGTCTCGGCGCAGGATGTCAGAGACAGGGTCTCGGCCAAGTTTGCCGAGGCGTTCGACCTCACGGCAGTGGTCACTTCCCATTCGGCGCTTCTCGAGGCCGTCGCGTGACAGAGACCCTGAAGGTCTACCCATCGCGCGAGCGTCTCGAAACTGTCGGCACCCCGCGAGACTTCGCCTCGGAGCTCAATCCCCAGCAGGCGGCCGCGGCAACACACCCGGACGGACCACTTCTCATCATTGCCGGGGCCGGCACCGGGAAGACGCGCACGCTAGTATATCGCGTCGCGCATCTGATCGAACGCGGCGTTGCGGCCGAGCGCATACTCCTGCTCACCTTTACGAGACGTGCCGCGCAGGAAATGCTGTCCCGCGCCGAGCGATTGGTCGGCAGCAATAGCAAACGCGTGCACGGAGGTACGTTTCACGCGACGGCACACCGGCTGCTCCGGCGCTACGGCCCAGCTGCTGGCCTTCCAAAGGATTTTACGATCATGGATCAGAGCGATTCCGCTGATCTCATGCAGCTCTCCCGCGCACAGTTGGGCTACGCCGCCAGGATAAAGCGATTCCCCAAGAAGGAAACGCTCCAATACGTGTACTCCCGGCACATCAACACGGAGATCCCTGTCGACGATATCGTTCGCGACGAGTACGCGCAGTTCGTCGACTACCTCGAAGATTTCGCCAAGATCTACGCCGACTACATTCGGCGAAAGCAGGAACGGAATCTCGTCGACTACGACGACCTGCTGCTCTTCTGGGCGCTGATGCTGGAGGCGTCGCCGGAGCTTCGACAGAAAATCGGCGGGATGTACGACCACATCCTGGTAGACGAATACCAGGACACGAACGTGCTTCAGGCCCGAATTCTCCGCGGCATGTGCGCCTCACACGCCAATGTCACTGTCGTTGGGGACGATGCGCAGAGCATCTATTCGTTCAGGGGCGCCAACTTCAGAAACATCCTCGACTTCCCGAAACAGTTCGTGGGTGCGACGACGGTTACACTCGAGCAGAACTACCGCTCCACGCAGCCGATCCTGAGTGTCACCAACACCCTCATCTCGCGAGCCGCAGAGCGATTCACAAAGAACCTCTGGACAGAGCGAACCGGTGGAGAGACGCCCTGGCTTGTGGCGGCGCGCGACGAGCAGCAGCAGACCCGCTTCGTCGTCGACCGCATCCTGGAGCTCCACGAGGAAGGAACGCCCTTGCGGGAGATCGCTGTGCTTTTCCGCGCCGGTTACATGTCCGCCGACCTGGAGATAGAGCTCACCAATCGAAAGATCCCGTTCGAGAAGTGGGGCGGGCTCAAGTTTCTGGAGGCTGCGCACGTCAAGGACGTGCTCGCCTTCCTCCGCATTCTGGAGAACCCCCGCGACGAGGTGAGCTGGTATCGGCTGCTGCTTCTCCTTCCCGGAATCGGCGACGCTACCGCGCGCGCGGCGATCGACTCGATGATCGCGGCGGCGTGGGAGTCCGATGCCTTCGGACGATACGATCCGCCGCCCCGGGCCAAGGCTGCGCACGCGGCACTTGTATCGCTGCTCGATGGCTTGCGGTCCGGGCCAGTCCTCGACGAGGCGCAGGTGGCGGTGGATATCGCTCGCGTGAGACAGCTCTATGACAACATCCTGCGTGAGCGTTACGATCGCGTTGAGCCGCGACTCGCTGATCTGGACCAGTTACAAACGATCGCCGCGGGTTATCCGGATCGCGCGACGTTTCTGTCTGCGCTCGCGCTCGAGCCACCGCAGGCGACGCAGGACCTGCCGGGCGGAACTCGCGAGGAGAATGACTGCCTGATCCTCAGCACCGCCCACTCGGCGAAGGGAAAGGAGTGGGATGCAGTGTTCGTGATCTGGGCGGTAGACGGATGGTTCCCCTCGGCGAGGTGCCTCAACACGGAAGAGGAGACTGAGGAGGAGCGTCGACTGATGTACGTCGCGCTAACCCGCGCGCGCAATTACCTGAGCGTGACATATCCGCTCAACGCCTACTCGTCGAGGAGAGGCGCGGACTATTCGCTCGATCAGCTTTGCCGCTTCATTGATCGTGGCGTGCGCGACAATATGCAGCGGGTGTCATTGGCGAGCGATAACGCGCCGGCGAAGGATGACGCGATCCTCAGGCAACCGCTATTGGATTTGCGCGCTCTGTTGCGTGGTCGCTTCGGGGGCTGACGCAGCGGCGTTTGCACTGTTGTGCGGACGAGCTCGTTTGTCTTGACAGTCCCTGTGCGTCCGACCATTGTTTTTGTCAGCCCTTGAGGAGTGGCGTATGCACGCGCCCACAATGTCCGTTCCGGTAGCACTGGTCATCGTCATGAGCGCTTGTGCGTCCATCCACCCACTCAACTCGGCAGACGTTCCTGTAAATGGCAAGGTGATCACTGAGCAGATGATCGCCGAGACCAACGCCGCCACAGCCTGGGATGTTGTCCAGCAGAGCGGCTACTTCCGAATGATCAGCGATCCCGCAACTGGGCGTTCCGGCGTGCATTCCCACCGCGGTCGAACAAGTATCCTCCTGACAGCCAGCGATGTCCCGCGACTGATCATTGACGGCGCGCGGGTCAGCGACCTGGGTAGACTCCGCGAAATCCCGGCGAGTTCAATCGCCTGGATCGAGTTGCTGGGCGGCATCGCGGGTGCGTCCGAAGAAGGCACCAATTCCAACGCCGGAGTTATTCGGGTGGTGAGTAAGTCAGGGCGGTAGCCGCATAGCGCCGTCAGAGATAAAGGAAAAAGGGATGGGCATTTCGCCCATCCCTTTTTCCTTTCACCGATAAGCTACGCAGCCCGGTCGATGCACCCCGTAAAGCCTGGGTTGTTTTTTTCCTGGTTCGGAAGAATGAGGTTGACGTCGGTCCCGTAACTGCCGGCAGCCGAGCCCGAATGGAAAAACGTCCCGGTTGGAAACACGGTCTCAGAGTTGCGGCCATACTGCCGAATCAGGCGACGCATGTCGCCCAACCGGTGGGCTGTCAGCCAGAGCGAGTACGCTCTCTCCTTGAACAGCAGGTCGACCTGAGCGGCGGGCGTCGCGGGAAGTGTCGACAATGTCACCCCCTGCGCCGTCTGCTCCGCGTTGATCGCGGTCAGATACCCGGCCGTGTTATTCGCGAACAGCGCCGCTTCGGCCTCGATCAAACGCGCTTCCAGTCCTGTCGCGAGTGGTATGGAACCGTCCCGCGTAGGAAACTTGCCTTGCGGCGCCCACGTGCTCGCCGCTGCGTTCGCGAGCCACAATGGTGAAACGCCATCGAAACCAGTCGTCGGGCTGGTCACGCCCCCCGCGGTGCGAGTCTGGCGCACCCGCGGATCGTTGTCGGTGCGGTACGGCAAGCCGTTGATGCCTTCGACGTCGGTAGGAGAGAAGCGTCTGTTGTTCTGGTTCCAGAAAAACACTCCATTGTTTTCTCGGCTTGTGTTGAGTGAGTAGCGGACGAGATAGACGAAATTCGTCGGGATCCCGGTCACGAGTGCCGCTGCGCCCGCATAGTCTCCCTTGTTCACCAGGGCCCGTGCCTTGCCGAGCTTGGCAAGGTTTAGCTGCGTGGCGCCACCCGCGCCGGCGGCCGTGGCGACCGCTATCGCTGAGTCGAATTTCGCGATCGCGTCGTCCCAGAGCTGCACTGTAGTTTGCGGCGCACCGAATTTGAGCTCTCCCGCATCGGTCAGCAGGCTAATGGGTACGCCGGAACAGTAGTCCTCGCCCATCAGGTCGATTGAGAATCCCGCGAGGCTCATCGTTTCCGAGAGTCGGGCGTCGTTCGGGTTCGCGCCAGCGATCTTGGTGCTGGCGAAGTCCGCCGAAGCTCTGGCCCTCTCAGTGGCGCGGAAAACGGCGACGATGTTGGCGTTGTCCGGCGTCGTATTCCGCTGGTCGATTTCGATGCGCGTCGGAAATGTTTCGACGTTGGTGTATTCATCCGTAAGTAG
>CATPBN010000056.1 GCA_955652635.1 uncultured Gemmatimonadaceae bacterium | reverse complement strand
TCTGTACTCACACGAGTTCTTCCACGCCTGGAACGTGAAGCGGCTGCGTCCCGCCGACCTGGTTCCGTATCGCTACGACGACGCGCAACCCACCACCTGGCTATGGGTGAGCGAAGGCGTCACCGATTACTACGGCGCGCTGGCGCTGGTGCGCGGCGGCGTCGGGGACAGCACCGGTTTCTTCAATTTCATCGCGGATGAGATTTCTTCCGTCGTCAGCGCTCCTCCAACGTCGGTCAGTGATGCATCGCTCAACTCGTGGATCAATCCTACCGACGGCAGCAGTGGGCTTTACTACCCGAAGGGCGGTCTCACCGGATTTCTCCTCGACGTGCTGATACGCGACGCGAGCGACAATCGCGCTAGTCTGGACGACGTGATGCGGCGCCTCTACTACGCGACCTACAAGCGCGGAAGGGGATTCACCGCCGCCGACTGGTGGGGCGAAGTCAGCTACGCCGCGCGCGGAAAACCATTCGCCGAGTTCGCGCGCCGGTACGTCGACGGACGCGAGCCGCTGCCGGTCGACTCGGTCCTGCCGCTCGCGGGGCTTCGTTTCGAGACTGATTCGATCCGCGAGCCGAGATTGGGGATCGGAACCGCATCCGACAGCAGTGGCGTACGAATAAGTCAGGTCGGGTCAACGGGTGCCGCTGCAGCGGCTGGCGCTCGCGTTGGAGATCAGATCGTTTCGATCGGGGACGTGATGATCACCAGCGACGACTCGTTCGACAAATTCAGAACCCGTTTCGCGGGAACGACTCTATCGACGCTCCCACTCGTAGTGCGCCGTGGCTCCGAGTCGCTCACACTCCAGCTGCCGGTGAGGCTCAGCCTGCGGGTCCGGACCCGGGTTATCCCTCTACCCAACGCGCCAGCGAAAGCGGCGAGGATACGCCACGGCATCCTGACCGGCACGCCGCCGAGCGCGTCTCCCACGCGGTAGCAGCGCCGCCGGGAACCACCAGTTGGCCCGTCCGAGCAAACCCATCAGGATTGGCACGAGCACTACTCGAATCAACGTCGCGTCGAGTGCAACGGCGAAAGCAAGACCGAGTCCGAACTCGCGGGTTGCGGTCAGTCGCGTGAATCCGAATGAGCCAAATAGAACCACCATAATGAGTGCCGCGCTCGTGATGAGTCCGCCGGTTTGGGAGAGCCCGCTCACAACCGACTTCCTGTTGTCTCCCGAGCGCTGAAATTCCTCTCTGATGCGACTAAGCAGGAACACCTCGTAATCCATCGACAATCCGAAGAGGATGGTGAACAACATGAGGACTATGAACGAGTTGAGTCCGCCCGGAGGCACGAGGCCAATAAACCCTGCGCCAATACCTTTCTGAAATACGTAGACGAGGAACCCGTAGGCGGCGAGCACTGAGATCAGATTCATCGTGATCGCCTTGATCGGGACGACGATGGAGCGGAATGCGAATACCAAGGCGATGAAAGTGACTGCGAGCACGACTGGAATGACGCGCTTCATGTTTGCGAAAAGCTCAGCGTCGAAGTCCAGCACGCTGGCGCTGAGGCCACCAATCTGAATCGACAGTCCGGCATCCCGTGCCGACTGCCATGATTGCGCGCGAAGCTCACGTACCATCGCCATCACCTCTTCGGATTCCGGCGCTGATCGCGGAACGACAAAGATGAGCGCGGAATGACCGTCATCACTCGGATACCCGCCAACTATCCGCACACGTGGATCGGACGCGAGGTGCGATGTAATCTCTGTGATCGCGCCCTGACTCTCTTTCGTCCGGACACTCCCATCGTCCCGACTCCTCGCCAGAATCGCGATCGGGCCCATCCAGCCTGCGGCGAAGTCGCGATCGAGAAGCTCGTAACCCTGACGCGCTTCCATTGCAGGCGAGAGATCGCGAGCGCCCATGTTCCAGGTTTTGAGCTGTAGCGTCGGCACTATCAACACGACGAGCACGATCAGAGAGGGAACGAGATAGTGCCAGGGTCTGGTCATCGTCTCATGGGCCCATCTGGCCCACAGTCCGCCATCGCCGCGTGGTCGCCGAGATAATTGGCGAGGCCAGTTCAACTTCTCGCCGATCAACAGCAGCAATGATGGGAGAAGAGTCAATGTCATCAGCACCGACGTCACCGCGACGGCGACGCCTCCCAGGGCAAGTGTATGGAGAAATCGAATGTGCACGAGGAACAGAGCCAGGAATCCAGTGCACACCGCCAGCCCCGATACGAGCACAACGTGCCCCGCCTGGTTGGCGGCTGTTTCGACAGCGTTCGGAAACGAAGCACCGCGCGACAGCTCCTCGCGACAGCGACTCACCAGGAAGAGAGCGTAATCGACGCCAATTCCCAGTCCGACCATCGTCACGGCATTCTGCGCGAACACGCTCACCGGCATGATGCGGGACAGGGCGTAGAGGATGGCTAGCGTGATCGCGATCGTGCCGAGAGCCATAACGAGCGGCAATCCAGCGGCGATTGGTGCGCCAAACACCAGCAGCAGAACGATGATCGTGAGGGGAATGCCAATGCGCTCCGCACGGAGCAGGTCGTCGGAAGCATTCACGTTGAGATCGTGGAAAAGCGAAACCATCCCCGTGACCTTGACGCTGAACGCCATACTGAGTCCTCCTCCTCGGACTGCCTTACGGATCTGCTCTACCGTCACCTCTGCGTCGAAAAACGTCTCCGCAGTCGGCCTCACCAACAGGAGCGCCGAATGGCCGTCGCGCCCGAGGAGTGTCTTGTCGCCTGTGTTCCAGTAGTGACGCACACTCGTCATGCCTGCCGAGTCGAGCACTCGCTCGAGACTAGCCGCAGCGGAAGCGAAACGCGGATCTGTCGTTGGGATGCTGGGGGATGTCAGCACGGCCGGGAAAATGAATGCGGAACCCTTCCCGAAGGCGTGATTGAGATCCCGCGAAGCAAGCTCCGAGGGACTGCCCGGGACAGCATCGGTAGTTCCGCGAAGTGCTCCCGCCAGTCGGGACGCGAAAGGTGCGGCCACAGCGAGCATTGTAATCCAGGCGAAGATGACGAGCTTCGGCCGACGAAGCGCGAGCTGAATCAGTGTGCGCATGGAGTGTCTCCTCTCAGGCAGCTGGCAGCAAGCGCGCTTGCTTGATCTTTCCCGCATCGGCCGCGAATGGACCTTCGCCAAGGCGGTACAGCTGGATCTCGGGGACGAGAGTCTGCGGATATTCCCGCCACGCTTCACGGAAGTCCGCGTTCAATTCGACCAGGCGCGAAAGGATCGATGCCGAAAAGCGACGAGCGAGATCCGCGTCTGGCTCTCTCGAAACCTCGAACAGGAAGCGCGGGCGCACGTCGCCGTTCGGGCTCTCCGCCAGGGAGAGGCAGAACGAGTTCGTCATCTCGGCCAGCGCGGTATCGTGATACAGACACTGCTCGATGTCTTCCGGATAGATGTTCGCGCCCATGACGCTGATCGTGTAGTCGCGCCGGCCGAAGATCCACAGAAAGGGAAGGCGCACGTTGCCGTCACCGTGATCGCGTCGGAGTTGCTCGATGTCCACCCCGACCGAAGCGAGCCGCTCCGCCATCTCGTCACTGGTGAGAACGCCGCCGAGGTCGTGGACATTGTACCGAATGCGCGGCGACAGGAGGGACTTGCGGGAGATGGTGAACACCACTTCGTCGTTCTCATTCACCTCGACGTGATGCATGACGGGATTGTACTGAAAGACCATCGGCAGGCGGGAATCGGAACCGAACAGCGCGAGCTTTACGTCCTCACGCTCGCGGGCAAGCCGCCGGATGGCGACCGATATCGGTGTCTCGCCGGCGATGCCGATCTCCAGATCTGTCGCACCGTAACCACTGTAGACCTTGGTGAAGCGTCGGAGCAGATAATCGCGGAGTCCCTCCGACATGCCTTCGCCCCCGGCGAGTCCATACAGCTTGTACTTCTCGAAGGGGAAGCCTTCCTCATCGGCAACGTCGATGAGATGCTTGAGAAACGGCGGATACCCAGTGATCAGGTACGTGTGTTCCGGGCCGAAAAATCGGAGGGTGTGGAGAATTTTTGCGATGTCAGGGCCGGTGTTCTTGACGATCCCGTTCTTCTGCAGCGAGATCCCCATGTTGATCCCGGTAGCCCACGCGCCCATGCTGAAGCCGTTAATGGTGATCCATGGGTCGCGTCCGTAGCAGTACGTCGCGAAATAACTGACGAAGGTGTGGCTCTCGTGGCGCTCTCTCTCGCTGCGGACCCAGTTGTACGGAGTGCCGGTAGAGCCCGATGACTCGTCGATCATCGTGCGGCCATTGAGGAAGGAGCCACCGACGCAGCGGGCACTCGTCTCGTAGGGCTTGATGTAGTTTTCCTTATCCGTTTCGGGGACTCGCAGACCGCCTTCGGCTCGAAGGAACTGGCGATACGCAGGCACCTTGCGGAGGGCGCGGTAGTAGGCCTTGCGCGCCTTGACGCGGGACGCCCACGCGAGATAACTGGGCGGCAAGAGCTTGAACATCGCGAGGAACGTCGCGTATTTGACGCAGGACGCTTTGAGTATCCAATCGCAGGGCGCCTGCATGGCAAACTCGAGGCGCTCTTTAATAGTCGGTCGGGTACGTTGGTCGAGATTCATTGGGTCCCCCGTTTTGGTGATTAGGAGCTTTGTTACAGCTCCACAATCGCCCCATTGCCGAAAGGACTCTATGCGTCAAATGACGTAGTACCCGGCTCAACTGCAGCCCGCAGCCCCCAGCCGGCCCGCATACCGCCCCCGGCCGGTAGTCTTCAGTTGCATTTGTTCGAGATTCACCCAGGAATTCGCGGCATGTCGAAATGCCCTCTCTCCGAACGACTACTCGCAGAGGTTTATTCCAACCATTCGGAGGAGGAGCATATGAAGTACCTGTGCCTGATTTACGACAACGAGAGTGAGTGGGCGAAATTCCCGAAGGATCTGCAGGACAAGTACATGGGCGAGTACACGGCGTTCGGCGACAGCATCAAGAAGAGCGGGCAGTACGTTGGAGCCAATCAGCTTCAACCCAGTCACACCGCCACCGTCGTGCGCTCGCGCAACGGGAAGGTGTCGACCACTGACGGCCCATTCGTCGAGACGAAGGAACAGCTTGGGGGCTATTACCTCGTCGAGGCGAAGGATCTGAACGACGCGATCCAGGTGGCCTCGCGCATTCCGTCGGCGCGAAGCGGCGCGATCGAAGTGCGGCCGATCGTGGAGCGCATCCAGGCGTAGTAGTCGGACGCAATAGTTGAATGAAGGACGACATTGCTGCGCATGTGCGCGACAGAGTGGATGCGATATATCGCTCGGATTCGCGCCGTGTGCTCGCAACGCTGATACGCCTCCTCGGCGATTTCGATTTGGCGGAGGAGGCGCTCCATGACGCGTTCGCGACGGCGGTGGAGCAGTGGCCGGAAAAGGGAATTCCTTCCAACCCGAGTGCATGGCTGATTTCAGCCGGACGGTTCAAGGCACTCGACCGCCTGCGCAGGAACGCGAGGTTCGAATCAGCCGACGGAGAGATTCTCGACCACCTGCAGGCGAGCGAGACGCCTGACCAGCCCGAACAGGGGGTGGAGGACGACCGCCTTCGCCTCATCTTCACCTGCTGCCACCCTGCGCTGAGTGCCGATGCGCAAATCGCGCTAACGCTGCGTGAGGTGTGCGGTCTCACGACGGAAGAAGTCGCTCGCGCCTTCCTGACGCCTGCGCCCACGTTGGCGCAGCGAATCGTTCGCGCCAAGTCGAAGATACGCGACGCGGGAATCCCGTACGAAATTCCGTCGCTCCGCGATCTGCCCGATCGGCTCGACAGCGTGTTGCACGTGATCTATCTGGTTTTTAACGAGGGGTACGTCGCTTCGGCGGGACCACAGCTCACGAGAGAAAGCCTGTCCGCCGAGGCAATCCGACTGGGACGCCTGCTCGTCGAGCTGTTGCCCGAGCCAGAGGCAACGGGTCTTCTCGCGCTAATGCTGCTGCACGAAGCACGTCGCGCGGGACGCACATCATCGCTGGGCGATCTCATTCTTCTCGAGCATCAGGACCGGTCGCTCTGGGATCGCGAGCAAATTCAGGAAGGAATCGCGCTCGTCGAGCGCGCCCTAACGTCCCGGCGTATCGGTCCGTACTCGCTGCAGGCTGCAATCGCGGCGGTGCACGCGGAAGCGCGCGATGCGGCCTCGACCGATTGGGCGCAGATCGTGGCGTTGTACGACTTGCTGTTGAAGGCGGAGCCCTCGGCAGTAATCGAGCTGAACCGCGCGGCGGCAATCGCGATGCGCGATGGCCCGGAGGCGGGGCTCAAGCTGATTGACAAGATTTTGAAAAACGGAGAGCTGGAGGATTACTACCCGGCTCACGCCGCTAGAGGTGAGCTATGTCGCAGGCTGGGACGAATCAGCGACGCGATGGCTGCTTACAGGCGTACGTTGGAATTGGTTACCCAGGAACCGGAGCGCCGCTTTCTGGAGCGACGGCTGGTGGAACTGGATTCGCGGGTCTAGCGATCTGTTGTGAGCGGGCCGTTTCGCGGGCTACGGCCAATACGGTTCAGCAGATATCCAACTCCGAACAGGATTATGCCGCCTAAGAAGGCGGCGACTGACACCCCGCTCATCGTCGCCAGCTGCTGGCCTGAGTCGCTTCGCCTGGCTAAAGTCTCGAGGACGAAGACCACGAAGGAAAAGCAAAGGAAGATTCCTCCAATTCCCATAAAAAATGCAGCGAAACCTGAGCGCATCAATTTCCTCAGAGTGTGGACGACTGTACGGTATGGCTCGAAGATTACTGAATGAGAGCGAGCGCGGTAAGGATTGCGGCTGAGATGAACGCCTTTATGTAAACCGCTTGCGCCTGCCGGCGAACCTGATCCGCTTCTGCCTTGTCAGCGATTGGTTGAGGACCGGCATCCATGTCGCGCTGACCGCGCGACGCGAGCTTTACTCACGTTCGATCCCGGTACTGAAAGAACCCCAGCGCCCCGACAAAAAGCGGGATGAACAGGGGCAGCCTTAGCACGGGGCGCACACCATAGAAAACAAACAAGAAAGAGATGACGACGCTTGCGACAAGCGTCACCATTCCGAACACGAGTCGTTTGCGGCGCTCGCGCGGGCCGATGTTGGCGATGCACACAGAAGAGTCCATTTGCTATTCAACCTCGATGATTCGCGATGCCACCGCGAGAGGGTAATTTCCCACCTCCAGCTTGACTGCGTATTTCCCCGCGGGCACGAGCGAGAAATCCAGCAACACCGATCTCGCCGAGAGCACACCGGAAGCACCATTCTCACGCCAGCGGATATTCAGCGGCGCAACCTTGGGCACGATTCGCAGCGCCCTGAACGCGCGACGAAAAAATCCCTCGTCGATTGGAGTGATGGTAAGAGAGATCGGCAGAGCGCTATCCGCCGGCGTTTTGCCGTAAAGCTCCCAGAACAGCCCAACCTGCTTGTCGCGTCTGAATCGCGTCCCGCCGTGCGCAATCGGAATGGCTTCATTCAGATCGGAGGGGAGTGACGGACCTCCATCTACGAACAATAAATCAGACAAGCTGATCTTCCCGGAATCGAGCGGAATCTCCCCGAAACCCTTCCGCCACCGAGCCGCACCAGCGCTGTCCTTCGCCAGCAACTCCACCCCGATCAGCTGTGATTTCCACGGCGTCGAAACGCTAAGGACGTTTCTCGTCGGCGACTCGTCCACTTCGCTCATCGAGAGCGGTGTTGCTTCGCTCGCCATTGCGACGAGCGCCGCAGCGAATTTGTGCCGGCCAAAGATCGTATCCGTGCTCACGTCGTAGGCGGCGACTATGCGCGTCGAGTCGCCCCGGCGGAACCGCGCGACTTGCGCATCGAGTTCCGTGAAGGAGCGCGCGTAAGGCAGGGCATACTGCTCCCTCGGTGGGGACTGCCTGATCTCGAACAACGAGTCAACGATCTGCGCTAGGGTGTCGGGCGGCCACTGGGTCAGAAAGAAATGGAATCCTGGCTCGGGCTCGTGTCCGGCGACCGAGACTTCCGTCGTTGGCATGCTCCCCAGGGGTTCCTGCGTCCACTTTTCGGCCCAGCCGAACCGTACGGTCAGCTCCGCGAGATCGCCGCCCCATCTCGAGCCGTAGGTGTTCGCAGCGTCCTGTTGCAACGCCGTGTGCAGCACCCGAGAGAAGTGCTCGGTACGACGCTCGTTGCCCGGGGTAATGTAAAGTGGGTCTGCCACCCACCAGATGCGCCCGTTGGCGGCCTCGCGCTGCGCGCACGACATCTTTCGATACGCGTCACGCAGATCGTCGTCGAGAAGGGGGGAAAGATTGACCCAGTGACAGCGCGTCGGCGAAGGCATTTCTTCGAGCGCGATCGAAAAGGTGCTGTCTGCCGCGGCGAAATTTCCGTTGACGTGAAGGGCGAGTCCAACCAACGCGTCGCACCACCATTTGGTCGCTTTGCACGAGCGGGCCGCACTGATCACCGA
>CATPBN010000055.1 GCA_955652635.1 uncultured Gemmatimonadaceae bacterium | reverse complement strand
TGAGCACGATCACGGCCAGGACACTCGGCTTCTCGTACCAGTGCTGGACCGGCTCCACGGGCTTTGGTGTCAGGCTATAAACGAGCCCGACCAGCTCCTGCTCGGGACGCGGTCGTGTCGCCAGACTCACGATGATCGTGACGACGAAGCAAGTAACCCACGCCGCGATGGCGGTCCAGAAGGTCTGGCCTAACTCGCTTCGATAGATGATGTGCGTGCCAAAGTAGCCGCCCTTTACTCCAGGTACCGAGCCTCCTGCGAGGGAGATTCCGTGATGGATCGCCGCAGCGACTGTACCGGACAACAGGCCGATGAACGCAGCGTGACCGGTGGTTCGCTTCCAGAACATCCCCAACGCAAACGTCGCGAAGAGCGGAGCGTTCACGAACGCGAATACCAGCTGCAGCAGATCCATGATGTTGTTGAACGACGCCGCGACGTAGGCAGCGGCGATAGACAGCGCGATCCCGAACACAGTTGCGGTGCGACCCATCCACAGGTAGTGCTCGTCGCTCGCGCCTTTCCTGATGTGGCTCTGATAGATGTCGTACGTCCACACGGTGTTGAACGCGGTGACGTTGCCCGCCATTCCCGACATGAACGACGCCAGCAGTGCGGTCAGCCCGAGGCCAAGCATTCCTGCGGGGAAAAAACGTATGAGCATCATCGGGACGGACAGATCGTAATCCAGCACCACATGCCCGGCCTGATCGATGAGCGGTCCTCCCGTGAGCGCGTCGATCTTTGGCGGGACAATTCCCTGTCCGACCGCCGAGACAGCGTGAGAGCCGACGCCCGGTGCATGCCAGTCGACCGCGAGTGCGATCATGCCAGGGAGAATCACCAGAAAAGGGAAGAGCACCTTCGGAAGCGCCGCAATGAGCGGCGTGCGTCGCGCCGCCGCCATCGACTCCGAGGCCATTGCGCGCTGCACGACCAGGAAGTCCGTGCACCAATAGCCGAATGACAGCACGAAGCCCAGTCCCATCGCCAGACCGAACCACTCCACGCCGATTGGATTCTGGGATGCATCACCCATGTACCTCCACGCGTGCGTCAACGCTCCAGGCTGGAAGCCCCTCTGAACGGAGATCTCGGCCAGTCTCACCTGGAGTCCGCTCCATCCTCCAGCCGCTCTCAAACCGAGGAAAACGAGCGGGGCGAACCCGAATACGATCAGGAAGAACTGGATCACTTCGTTGTAGATCGCGCTGGTGAGTCCACCGAGGAAGATGTAGGCGAGCACGATCACGGCGGCGACCAGCATGCTGGCGTCGAAGCTCCAGCCGAGTAGAAGATTGAACAGCTTGCCCATCGCGTACATGGAGATGCCGGAGGACATGATCGTCATCACGGCGAAGGAGATCGCGTTGAGGCTCCTGGTCTTCTCGTCGTAGCGCAACTTGAGGTATTCAGGGACCGAGCGCGCGCGAGAGCCGTAGTAGAAAGGCATCATGAAAAGTCCGACGAACACCATCGCCGGAATCGCGCCGATCCAATAGAAGTGACTGGTGGCGATGCCGTATTTCGCGCCGGACGCTCCCATGCCGATCACCTCCTGGGCACCGAGGTTGGCGGAGATGAAAGCGAGGCCAGCGACCCACGATGGGATCGATCGGCCCGATAGAAAGAAATCCGTGCTTGTCTTTGTCGATCGCCTCAGCATCCAGCCGACCGTCAGGACGACTGCGAAATACACGAGCATGAGGAGGTAGTCGATCGGCGTCAGGTGAGTCATCGAACCGTGTCTCCGCGAAGAGGACGGGAGGGCTGGATCTCGCGATTGGGCTGGCGTGCAGGCCAGATTATACTCGCGCGAACGCTAGTCGGAATCCCCACGCCTTACGGAGGACCGTTGGGACCTGTTGTTCGAGATCTGTGCACGGTCACTCGGGTGGACGTCGCCTTCGTCGACATCCTCCCTCCCTCCCTGCTCGACACCGCGTGAGGTTCGCCCGCGTTCTTCTGTTTACCGCTACGGCGTTTTCCACGGCGTGCGCGCGGACCAGCAAATCCCATGAGACTGTTCTTACGTTCTCCGGGAGTGCGCTCGGTGCGGAAGGGACGCTGGTTGCGAAGCAACTTCGTCGATTCATGGAGTTGCACCCGGATATTCGGGTTGAGCTTCAGCGCACCCCCGACGACGCCAACCAGCGGCATCAGCTCTATGTGCAGTGGCTCAACGCGCGCGTCGGAAACCCGGACATCCTTCAGCTCGATGTCGTCTGGACCCCCGAGTTCGCGGCGGCTGGTTGGGTTTTGCCACTCACTCGATTCGCGCCGGCATCGAGTGAATTCTTTCCAGCCACGATTGCGGCAAATACCTGGGCTGGACAGTTGTACGCATTGCCATGGTTCGCCGACGTCGGGCTACTGTACCGACGCATCGACTTCGTCCCCGACGAGCCTCGTAACCTCGGTGAACTCGTTACAGACGCCAAGCGGGCAATGGCCCGTCCCGGCGGCCCGCGATTTGGAATCGTGTGGCAGGGTGCGCGCTACGAAGGACTCATTACCGGCTTCGTCGAATACCTGGGAGCCTTTGGCGGGCGAATCCTGGACGACAGCGGGAGAGTCGTTGTCAATCAGCCGGAAGCCGTTCGCGCGCTGCAATTCATGCGCGACGAGCTTTACACTTCGCACATCGCTCCGCTCGACGTCCTCACCTGGCACGAGGAGGAAGCGCGCTTCGCATTCCAGAACGGGACGGCTGTCTTCATGCGCAACTGGCCGTATCCTGTGGCCGCAATGAGCGACAAAAGCCAGTCCCGCGTAGCAGGGAAGTTCGCCGTTTCCCCGATTCCTGCTTCCGGCGCGCCGGGCGGCCATTCAACTGCCGCCCTCGGCGGCGCACAGCTCGCGATCAACGCGTACAGCGAGTCGCCCGACTCAGCGTATCGCCTGATCGAGTATCTCACTGCCCCCGAGCAGATGCTCGAGCGCGGACAGGCAGTTGGACAGTACCCGACGCGTCCGGCGCTCTACCATGATCCGCGGCTGCGCACCGCGATTGCCATCCCCCTCGACGATGCGCGCCGCGCGATCGAGAGCGCGACGCCGCGGCCGGTAACTCCGATCTATACGGAGCTGTCGGAGATTCTCCAGATCGAGCTGCATCGCGCCCTCGTGCGCCAGGCGGAGCCACAAGACGCTCTCAATTCAGCCGCCAAGCGGATCGATGCCCTAATTGAGCGCACCGGAATGCGAAAGTTGATGTCGTCTGCGCACAATGCGGCTCCACCTGCCTCGAGCAGTACGACGGGACATACCGAATGAGAAAAATCTCGCGCCTCGGATACGAAGCCCGACTCGGTTGGTCTCTCGTCGCCCCCGCGCTCTCGGTCATTGCACTGATCGCGATCTTTCCACTCGGCTGGACCGTGTGGGAATCGCTGCACCTGCACGAGCTCCGGATGCCGTGGCTGGGGCAGCCCTTCGTGGGCCTCGCGAACTACGTCGAGATCGCCAAGGATCCACGCTTCTGGGCGGCCTTGGCGCACACGGCGTTCTTCACCGTCGTGTCGATCTCGCTCGAGCTGCTCATCGGTCTCTTTCTCGCGCTGGCGATGAATCGCGCATTTCGCGGTCGAGGGTTCGTGCGCGCGGCCGTGCTGGTGCCGTGGGCGATTCCAACCGTCGTAGCAGCGCTCCTCTGGCGATTCATCTTCGAATCGCAGGGCGGTATTGCCAACGCGTTGCTGGTTGACGTCCACCTCCTGAAGCAGCCGATGGTCTGGTTCATCGAGACATCGACCGCCTGGGTGCCTGTCATTCTCGCCGACGTGTGGAAGACGACTCCTTTCGTTGCGCTGCTGCTG
>CATPBN010000054.1 GCA_955652635.1 uncultured Gemmatimonadaceae bacterium | reverse complement strand
GCGTCGTGCTGCATGACTACTAGCATTTAAGCGATAACTGGCGCTGTGTCGGCGACTTCTGCGGGCTCGTCGTGCAGCTGCGGTGTGTGCGCGGGATGGTCGGGAGAAATGGTCTCATCCACGGTTCTGCCGCGCATGCGGACGCTCACCAGCGACGAGACGCCCGGTTCCTGCATCGTCACGCCGTACACGGCATCCGCCGCTTCCGTCGTCGTGCGCGGATTGTGTGTGATCACGATGAATTGAGTGTTTGCTTTGAATCGATTGAGCATGCGAACGAAGTGTCCAATGTTCTGATCGTCGAGCGGAGCGTCCACCTCGTCCAGCAGGCAGAAGGGACTCGGTTTCGTCAGGAAGATTCCGAAGAGCAGTGACAGCGCGACGAGCGCTTTCTCTCCGCTCGAAAGCAGGTGGATCCGCTGAGTGCGCTTTCCGCGCGGCGACGCGTGGATCTCGATGTCTCCCTCGAGCGGACTCTCGGGGTTTTCGAGCCTCAGATCGCATTCGCCACCACCGAAGAGCGTCATGAAGATGTTGCGGAAGTTTTCGCGAACCTTGACGAAGGTCTGCAGGAACAAGTCCCGCGCCGTCGTATCGATTTCGCGAATGGCCTGCTGTAGGGAGGACTTCGCCGAATTGAGGTCATCGCGCTGCGCGGTAAGGAACGAGAGTCGCTTCGTCTCTTCGTCATGCTCCTCGATCGCCAGCGGATTGACCGGGCCGAGCGCGTCCAGCTGCTCGCGGACCACCGCGGCTTCTGCACGCAGGTTCTCGTCGTCCAGCTCCAATGCTTCTACACCGGCGAGCAACTCGTCGACGGGCTTCTTCCACTCCGCCTCGAGTCTCTCCCGTATTGCCATTCTCCGTCCCGACAGCTCAGTGTAGCGGAGCTCCGCGGAGTGCAGCTCCTCTCCAAGCGCCGCGACATGGTGCCTCATTTCCGTGAGCGCGTGCTCGTTGGTCGTCAAACGCTCGTCCACTTCACGAACTGCCAGCTCGGCGTCCACAAGCTTCTGCTCGGCGTCTACGAGCGTGGCCTGTCTCGCGTCGAGATCGCTCTGCCACTGCGACAGCTGTTGCGTGAGCTGCGCGTCGGCGCTCGACAGGGTGGTGAGCTCGAGCTGCAATGACTCGAGGCGTCCAGTTGCCGAAGCGAATTCGTCCCTCAGATGTCGCCGCCGATCCGCCGCAACCTCGAGCTGCGCCTGCGCCTGCGCGCGACGAATCTGACTTGCTGTTCGCTGGTCGCGCGCCTCGTCCTGTTTCTGCTCGGCCGTCGCGAGCATCTCGCGCGCGGCGGACACGACGGCTTCGTGCTCGGAGATCCTGGCTCCGATCTCGCGCGCACTGCCCGCCAGCGTTTCCAGACGCGTGAGAGCCAAGGATTCGCGCTCACCAAGTCTCTCGATAAGGGCGCGTGCTTCCGCGGCCTCGCGCGCGGCTCGTTGGTGCTGTCGCGCTAATGCACTGGAGTGGTCAGCTGCTTCGACGTTGGCCCGGGTGGCCTGGGCAGCGGCTTCCTGGGCGACCATAGCTGCGCGCTCAGCTGACGCGAGCGCCGCCCGCTCGGATTCCGCTGCGGCTGCGGCGTTGTGGCGAGCGGTCGCGCTGTTCGTCACCGCCTGCTTGAGCTCGACGATTTCCGCGCGCCGCCGAAGAGGACCCGGTCCGGACTCGGCTGCCGGCAGCCAGATCGCCCCGCGCGCGTCCACGAATGCAGTGCCGCTCTCCATCGGGATGACACGTCCCAGGAGGGACCGTACCCACGCACTCGCCGGCGAGGACGCTGCCACCAGTCCGGCGAGTCCGCTTGAAGTCTCCGAGGTGTCCGCTGGTTGCTCGACCAACGAGGCCACGGGCAGGAGCAGCAGCGGTCCGGGCTCAGCCGACGCGTGCCAGGCGCGCACAGCCTCTGCCACGGCCCGGTCGCGCACGAGCACCGCGTTCACAGTGGCGCCCAGGAAGCGCTCTACCAGCGCGGCCGAATTCACATCGGCGCTGATGAAGTCGCTGAGCAGGCCCAGCACGGCGCCTTCTCCAAAAACGCCGCGCTCCTTGAGGAGCCGCGCCGCCGCCGGCGCGAGTCCAACCCGCTCCCTCTCGAGCGCTTCGAGGGCGTTCAGCTTGGCAACTGATGCAGTGTGCAGCTCGTCGGCGCGAAGGAGCTCAGTTCTCGCCGCGTTATCCCGCTCGCGGGCCTGTAGAGCAAAATCACGCGCGTCATCGGCGGCGGCAGTGGTCTCCGCGACGCGCGTCGCTGCGATGGTAGCGGCGTCTTCCGCCGCGGCCAGATCGCGGCGCGACACTTCCGCCGCATCGAAGAGCTGCGCTTGCTCTGCTTCGAGCGTCGACCTTCGTGCGGCGATCTCGGACCGTTCGCGCTCGCTGCTCTGGCGGTCGAGGTCCGCGCGGTGCAGCTCCTCACGGAGCTCGCGCAAGGTTCGATCACCGTGCTCGACATTGGAACGTGCCACGTTGAGAGCTCCGCGAACTTCCTCCTCGTGCCGGGCGTGAGAGCTCAGCGCTTCGTCAGCCGTGGCGAGCACGGCATGGAGCTGGGCCAGCTCACTGGAAGCGCGCTCGAGCTCCGAGCTGACGCGCCCCGCGACTGCGTCGCCCTCGCGGCGTTCCTCTTCCGCACGCTGCCGACGCGAGGTCGAATTGCGCAGTCTCTCCTCGGCAACTGCTATCTCGCCGCGCAGCTGTTGGGTGCTCTCCCGCTGGTCGGTGACGAGTCGGCCCAGCTCCGTACGTCTGGCTTCAGCGGTCGTGCGAGCAGCGAGAGCAGCATCGCGCGCTGATTCAGCGCTCCGAAGACGCTCTTCTTCCGCGGGCACCTCAATGCGAAGGCTCGTGACTCGCTCCTCGAGCAGGAGGAGATCGCCGCGCCACGCGTCCATCTCGCGCGAAGCGTGCGCGACTTCGAGCGTAAACCGGCGGGCCATCAGCTCACCGTGGCGCTCGGCGCGTTTTCTCTGGCGCGCCAGCGAACGCACCTGGCTCTGGACTTCGGCAATTAGGTCGTCGATGCGAGCCAGGTCCGTTGCGGTTTCCTCGAGACGCCGTTCCGCGCTGCGCTTGCGATCGCGATAGAGGCCCACCCCGGCGGCTTCCTCGAACAGCTCACGCCGGTCGTCGGGCCTGTCGGAGAGCAGCGCGTCGATCATCCTCGCCTCGATCACCACGCCGGAATCAGCGCCGAGTCCAGTGCCACGCACCATGTCGTGGATGTCCCGCAAGCGGCAGGGAGAGCTGTTGAGGAAATAATCGCTTTCGCCGGAGCGACTCAGTCTCCGCGTTATCACAACGTCGCGGAACGGAATGTCGAGTGCCCCATCGTCATTCTCGAAATGCAGCGATACTTCAGCGACGTTCACCGCACGCCGCGCGGAAGATCCCTGGAAGATCACCTCTTCCATCTTCGCGCCCCGCAGCGCCTTGGCGCGCTGTTCTCCGAGCACCCAGCGCACGGCATCCGAGACGTTTGATTTTCCGCAGCCGTTAGGGCCCACTATCGCAGTCACGCCGGGCTCGAACACCATTTCGATGCGGTCAGCGAATGACTTGAATCCGTGGATCTCGAGCTTCGTTAAACGCACTAAGGTGCACTCCCGGTTCGGTAAACAAGAACGGGTTTGAGGCCCGTCGCACGTAAGGACTTGATCAGTTCGGCCGACTGAGCGGCCGTGGTGAAGGCGCCCTCGTAGATCCTTGCGCCTCCATCATCCTGCATCAGCGTGTACACCGGCAAGCCGCGCGCGGCGTACTTCTGGACGGCCGCGCGAATGGCATCGACGATCCCACCCTGAGACGGCACGCTGTCGACGAGCAACGCCAGCGGTGTTTGCATGACGTGTTCGACGGAGTCGTTGGCGAGGAGTCTCGACTCCCGCAGCGCGCGCAGCAGCGAATCAGCCTGATCTCTCCTCGGGTAAGCACCAGCCGTCACCCTGTACCATGTGGCTCGCTCCGGACCAATTTGGACCGGCGACACGGTCGCCGCTGGAAGTGCCGCGCCATTTTTCCGCACGAACAAGTTAGCACCTTCGGCGGTGTTTGCGACCAGTAATTCGACGGAGAACGCCGACGCCGACAGGGAATCGCTCGCATTCGCCAGCGGAGCGATGTAGAGCGTTTCCGGCGCGGGCCGCGGCGGTGGAGGTACGGGCCGCGGGACTGGCGCGGCTTTCACAACGTCGTTCGCAGGCTGAGCCGTTTGGCGAGTCCGACCGAGCATGAGTGCCAATGCCACGCCGCCCAACACCAATACCGCGAGCGCGCCGAGCGCCGGATAAAGCCATTTGTGACGCGGCCAGTGTGCTGCACCCGCCCTGATTCGGTGGAGGGGAAGCTTCAGTGTGCGCGTAGGGCCGGCTACGCGCGCGAGCACCAGCGCCGAGGGCGCGTTCTGCAGCTCCGCGTCCTTGACGAGGACAGTTCCATCGAGCTGCTCCAGCAGGTCAGATAGTCCCGGCGCATCATTGCTCGCGACGAGAATGAGAAACGCGCCCGCCTCGGCAAAGCCGCTTGCGAGTTTTGTCCACCTCTGGCTCCGCATGATCTCGGCGTCGATTAACGGGTCAGTCCCGCTCGGCATTACGTAAAGGTTTGGGACTCCTGCCACTTGGTAGCCGATCTTGTTGAGCGAGACTCCGTAGAGAATGCTGTCCGTTATGCCATGCGGTTCTTCTTCTGTTATCAGAGAGCGCAACGGAGGGAGATCACCGACGAGATCGCCCACGACGGAGCGTCTGTGCTCTGCTTCAGCGCGCGCGATTCCCAGCGCGACGTAGGCCGCGGCGAGGGGATCACTGGAGATAACGACGATTGCTGAATAACTGCCCAGGACTGGCGCGACCTGCCTTCCGGCGTCTTCCCATGCTACGGGGCGACCACCGGAAACTTTCTGGCTCAAGGGGAGCCCTCGTAGATCCAGTATTCGTGCTTCGCCGCTCGTCCGATTTTGTCCGCCTCGTCACGAGTCGGAAACGGTCCCATCACCACGCGGAATATCGGCGACCCGGCAGTCGTCGTCGAGACGACGTGCGCTGCGTTTCCGTTGACCTTGATGGTGCTCGCGATCTGTTGCGCTTTTTCCTCACTGAGAAGCGCGGCAAAGGAAACGGTGAATCCCGTGGACGGCGCGACAGCAGTTACCGGCGGGTGACTTGTATCCCGGAGAGCCGGAGGAGGCGGCGACGCACCGGTGCCAGATGGTGTCGAGCTGGCAGAGAGCGAATCACGCTGCAAACTGTCGCTGGGGAAAGTCACCGGCTGGTCAAGACCCTGTGGACGCGGACGGAAACCGTCCCAGGCGAAGAAATACCAGAAGTCTTTCGCGCCGCCCGAGAAACTGGATTTTACCTTGAGCTTCTCGGGATCCACGAGTGAGACGTCCTTTCCGCCCAGAAGTGCCAGCATTCCATCAGGCGTCACCGCGGGGAGGTCCGTCTCCCACCTCGTTGCAACTGCGCCCACAAGCCGGTTGTCGCCGATCGCGATCACCCAGGCCGAGTCCACCTTAGGGATGCGCGCGAGCAGATATCGGCCCAACGCGTCCATCCTCAATTCGCTCGGCGGCTGCGGGAGTTCAATGCTCGTCTTGGCGGCCTCGGTGTAGCGATCAACTACGGAGAGACCGCTGTCGCCCGCCATGGCTACGTACAGCCTGTCTCCACTTGGCGTCGGAGCGAGCGCGGAAACCCGGTTGGCCAGCTTGATTGCGCCAACGGGCGAAAGATCTTTGACCTTGATGCCGACCAGACCGCTGTCGACGGTGAAATAGACTCTGTCGCCCACCTGTGTTCGAACTCCGCGGCCGGAGAGCGGAAGCACGGCGCTGTCCTGGGCGATTTCGTCAGGCGGACGCACTTTCCAGAGCAGAGTCTGGGCGCCCTTGTTTCCGGTCACAATGATCTCACCGTTTGGCTGTGCCAAGACGGTGCGTGCCGGAACCGGCGGCTTGAATTTCCAGTTACCGCCATTCGGGTTCAGCCTGACGATCTCACCCTTGGCGTTGATCCCGTAGATGTCGCTCCCATTCGCCGATGAGAGCGACGTGAGCTTTGTCCGGGCCGCCTTCAGCACATCGGTCTCTCGGAGATCCAGGCGGGCGGCATATCCCTTCGAATCCACGACGGCAATGCTGCCGGCATCGGGATCGAAGGCGAGCACGCGATCGATCGCCGGCGCTTCATCGACCGTCCAGACGGTCGAGTCGAGCTTTGGATATCGATAGACTCGCCCCGTTCCTCCTCCGCGCGGGACCCGGAGGAGGAGGGGTTCGGGGCCGTGATTCTCTACAACTGACGAGGTGCTACTGTCAGGCGCTGCCTTGTCGTTAGTGCACGCCGCACAGAGCAGCGCCAGCAGTAGGAGCCGGCGCAACGGTTAGTAGCTCGCTCCCAATGAGAACGTCCAGTTCGGCTTACGTCCTCCGACCAGTGGCCGCGCGTAATCCCAGCGAAGAATCGCCAGGTTGAAAAGATTTACGCGCAAACCAGCGCCCCAGCTCGTGAGCGGCCAGCGATCTTTGTTCGGATCAAAGCCCTGCGGGGCGTTACCCAGGTGCGGCTTGATTCCAGCTCCCCACGCCAGACCTGCGTCGTAGAAAAGGAGACCGTCCACCGGCGGCAGCCCGAAGCTGCTGCCGACGTCGAAGCGACGGATGATCGGGAAGCGCAGCTCCTCGTTGAAGACCGCAACGCGGCTGCCAGCGAGCTGCTGGTTGTTGCACGTCGACTGCGCGCCAATGACGGAAGTGCAATCAAAGTAGTTGAAATTCGCGCGATCATATCCGCGGACGTAGTCCGGACGACCGATGTACTTCGGGAAGAAGCTTTCGTCGCGCCCAACGGCCACCGAGCCGAGGAACCTCGTCGCGAACGTAAGCGTGTTGAAAATGATCGGATCGTAGCGGCGGTAGTCGGCGAGGTAATCGGTGAAGTTGAGCTTGCCAAGACTTTGCGATACCGCGAAGCGCATCCGGCGTCCCATCACCGGACCGGTGTTGCCGAAGAGCGTGTTGTCGGAAACGAACGCAGCCGTCGGAGTCACGTAATTGATTGTGGCGAGCGATGTGTCGTTCTTGAACTGCACGTCAGTGCAGTATCCACCGGTCTGGCAATCCTGAAAAACACTGATGATCGCTTCGGAGATGCTGTTGAACTGCGCCCCCGTTTCGATGCGAGTGAAGCGGCTGAACGGGTATTGTCCGACGAGGAAAAGGTCGCGGACAACGTATCGGAGATACTGGCTCTCGTAGCGGGTGACATTGTTGTTTAGCGCTTGCGCTCCGTAACCGAGCGGAACGTACACCGGGTCCTGCGAAACTCCGGTATTGTACTGCAACCTGTGACTAAGGTTCGCGTAGCCGACGAAAGCGCTGGCGTCGCTCAACCTGCCATAAATGTTTCCTGAGACCGCGAGCTGGTGGTTCCCGAGCAGGTCGCTGAAGACGAACGCGGTGCCGCCAGCGAAAGTCCCGTAGTTGGGTGTGTAGCCGATCCCCGGATCGGCGATGTAGTCGGGATGGAATGAGGCGTGATACGGGTGCTCCTTGAACCGAGTCGTGTCGGGGAGGCCGTACAGTGGATCAGAATTGAGCGCCGCCACACTTGGCGGCAGGTCGAGGATGGATTCTCCAGCCGGCAGCAGTGATGACTGGCGCGAGCCCGCCGAGGTGCGGTACGTCGATGTCGGCTCACCAGACCGCGGCCGCAGCGTCAGCGAGTCCGGCGTTCTGACAAGAGACGTGGTATCGACGGGAAGGATGCTTGCCACGAGGTTCGGCGTGTTCGGATTGAACGCGGTCTTCTTGAGCGCCCGCGGATTGTCGATGGTCCAGACCGTGTAGTCGCCTTTCTCGAAGTTCGTGTAAGCGAGTCTGTCCGCTGTCTGTGCCCAGCTTATCGCCGGGCTATACTCCGTGATCGCCGAGACTCCGCCGAGCACGTTCGTGAGCTGGTAGTGCTGACGGTCGGTGAAGTCGAACAGGAAAATGTTTGGAATTCCGGTGCGATCAGAGACGAACGCGATCTGCCGTCCGTCAGGCGACCATGTCGGGTTCAAATTCAGTCCGCCCTGATTCGGCAGGACTTCGATCGCGCCCGACTGCAGATCCATTACAGCTATGCGCCACTTGGAGAACTTGAGGATCGACAGGTTCGTTTCGGGACCCCGATCCGTAGCGAAAGCGATCTTCTTGCCGTCGGGCGACCACGCGGGCTGCAGGTCCCCATAGAGGTCGTCGGTGAGCTGGCGGAGATTCTTGCCATCAGGGTCCACGATGTAGAGATCGGTGATTCCGCCGCGCGTGCCGCTGAACGCGATATGTCTGTCGTCCGGCGACCATACCGGACTCCAGATTGCGTCGATGGACGGCAGATCGATGCGATTCTTCACCGAGGCGCTGGCGACGTCCATCAGATAGAGCACGTCTTTGCCTTCGCGATACGCCGTAAACGCCAGCGTTCGTCCGTCGTTGGAGAAGGAGCTCTGTGAGTAGAGAAGCCTCAACTCCTCGAAATTCGGGTTGGTGGTGCTTTCGACCAGACGCTTGATTCGCTTGCCGGTGCGAGCGTCAGCGAGCCAGAGATCGATGAACAGCTCGCCGCGCTTCTCGTTTCCGTTGGAGAGGAAAGCAATGAAATTTCCGTCCTTGGACAGTGACGGCGCGAGGAAGATCTGGCCTCCGCTCTTCTTCTCGGTGAGCAAAGGCTGCGAGAAAGAGCGAGGCCTGTCCAGCATCGCCGCCTGGGGCAGGTACTTGGCATTTACGGCTTCGCGCCACTCATCGCTCAACTCGTGCAGAGTGAGGCCGAGCTGCCGCTGAAACGCGCGCGCAACTCCAAGGGTGGTCGAGTTCTGGAGAATCTCACCGATCGCCGCATCGCCCCAACGCTGGCCGATGTACTCCCAGAGCGCCTGTCCGTAACGGTACGGGAAGTACTTGTCCGGGCGTTCCGTCATCTGCTCGATGGTGGGGAGATTTCCATTCACTGCCGCGTCGCGGAGCCACGATGCCGTCAGCGGGTGCCCAGGTCCGGTGGACAGATACTCCGCCTGTCCCTCCATGAACCACAGCGGCGGATCGATCTGATTCAGAGTCTGCAGATTCTGGCCGGCCTTGCCCTGCGCGAAGATGTCGAACTGGAACTCGTGCACCATTTCGTGCGTGAGAACGTGCTCGAAGCTGCCGAGGTCGCCGGTGAGGGGAAGGATCAGACGGTGGCGTGAGGGCTCGGTGAAGCCGCCAGTGCCTTCTCCAGGGTCACCACCGACATTGTTCTGACCAAAGTCAGCGCGGTTGGAAAAGAGAATGATCGGCTTCTTCTCGCGGAACTGGTGGTCGAGGATTCGCGACAGCCGCGCGTACGCCCGCTCCGCGATCCGCGCCGCGTCCATGGCGCCGGCCTTCTCTTCAGGATAGTAGTGAACGAGGAAGTGCTCGGTCTCGATCACGCGCCAGTTGAAGTGCTTGTACTGCACTTGATTCAACCCGAAATACTGCTGTGCGTCGAGGCGAGTCGCGCACAGTAGGACCGCCGCAATGGCGAGAATCCTTGCCGCTTTCATCTGTGTTACTCCGGTGACTCCAACGCGACGACTTCCGCATCGCTCCAGAGTCTTTCGATCTGGTAGAACGAGCGAAGCGTCGGGTGGAATATGTGGACTACGAAATCGAAAAAATCGAGCAGCACCCAGCGGCCCTGTTGCAATCCTTCAGTGTGATGCACGCTCAGCCCTACTTTTTTCATCTCGGAAATCACGTGCTCGCCGATCGATCTCACGTGGGTATCAGAGGTCCCGCTCGCGATGACGAAGAAGTCCGTCATGTCCGTGACGCCTGCCAGGTTCAGCACCACGACGTCGTTCGCTCTCATGTCGAGGCATAGCTGGGCGGCGCGCTGGACTCGTTGCGCGCCTTCGCGTGCGGTTATAGAAGGGAGGGATGTCGCCATGCGGTTCAGTGAAGGTTCATCTTCGGCGCATCGCGCCGACTCTCTGTATGTAGCTTATCTGGTGTGCGAAAGTTCCGTGAGGGGTTCATTTCGCATTTCGCACGCCAAGAGTGGTACGCAAAAAGACCTGGCGGCGTTGGATGGCGCGCCAGGTCTGCCGTAGGGTCGCTTACTGCTTGATGACCCAGACTTTGATCTCGGGGTGGACGTCGGCATGCAGACGGATCTGCACGCGATAGACGCCGAGCGCGCGGATTGGCTCGTGCAGCTCGATCTGTCTCTTCTCGACGTGGAACCCTTGCGATTCCAGCTGGTGGGCGATGTCGGACGAGGTAACGGAACCGAAGAGCTTGCCTTCATCGCCGACCCTGGCAGAGAAGGTTAGCGAGACCTGCTCGAGCTTGGTCGCCAGCTCGGAGGCGGAGCCACGCCGCTGCTCTTCCGCCTGTTCGAGCCGCTGTCGCTCCTGCTCGATTCGCTTTCGATTCCCCGCGGTCGCTTCGTAGGCGAAACCGCGAGGCAGGAGATAATTCCGCGCGAAGCCTGCCGAAACCTTTACGATGTCGCCCGGGTGGCCGAGCTTTTCTACTGCCTGTCTGAGTATGACTTCCATTGGAGAATTTCCTTCAGTGATCGTTGAGAACCGGGTAATTCTAGCACAAACCCGGAGTGAATCGTACGGTCAGCTCGCCCTCGCGCGCCGGCGGAGGTCGAGCCATGTATCTCCAAGCCCAAGCGCGAGCGCCAGAACGCCAAGCATCACCCCAAACGGCGGGATGAGGCTGAGAATCCCGAGGACCAGGTAACGGCCCTGGGCGATCCACGCCAGGACCCCCAGACCGCGGAGGAGGTAGAGCACGCCGAAAAACCCCAAAAGATTGAATCCCGCGTTCCTGCCATCCGCAAAGGTCGGCAACATACACAGGGTCGCCCCGACTGCGACTCCCCAAACGAGCTGGTCGTTGAAACGAAACTCCATCAGGGGGCTCAGCGGTGGCCCGATCTTGACCGAGGATAACCGGTGATACAGTCCCCAAGCCAACGCCAGCGCGGCGAGCGACTCGAGGGCCAGAAGCGCGGGGAGCAGTCCCGCGGAGCGCTCGGGAAGCTCCCGTATTATTGTCGCATTCTCATCTTGCATTGCATCGAGCCAGGGAGCCTTTGCCGCCAGCTCCCGCCACTCGGGAGTATCCCGCGCCGTCTCGATCTTCTCGATGTAGGTGCTCGCGCGCCTGTTGAATTCGGATTCTGCCGCGTGCTGGAACCTGGCAATTCCGCTCGGCGATGAAAGCGCGATCATGAATCCAACGGCGGTGGCGACGCCCACAGCCGTAAGCGCGCGGACGAAGAAGGGAAGCCCTGCGCTCCAGAGGCTGACCAGGCCAAAGCTCGCAGCGAGAAGAACGGCCCATCCGCGTGCCATCTGATCGTACGGGGTACCGGGGGAGCCTGCCGGCTGGAGTAGAACCCACGTCGCGAAGACGAGCCAGACAATGGCAAGTGCCGCTCGTCCGCCGACCTTCCAGCCGACGACCGCACAAGCGGCCACGGCGGGTACCAGCAGAATGAGGGTCTGGTCGATGGGAAATACTTCGC
>CATPBN010000053.1 GCA_955652635.1 uncultured Gemmatimonadaceae bacterium | reverse complement strand
GCTTTGCGAGACATACAACGCGGCGATCGTCAGCGCAGATTCGCGCCAGATCTATTGCGGATTCGACGTGGGAACTGCCAAACCGACGCGAGATGAGTGTGCTCGCGTTACCCATTACGGAATCGACGTCGTCGAGCCCGATGAACGGTACTCCGCGGCGAGATGGGCGCACGAGGCAAGCGAATGGATCGAAAGCGCCGCTGAGATCGACAAGAAGGCGGTCGTCGTCGGGGGAACGGGGCTCTACATCAAGGCCCTGGTCGAGCCGCTGTTCGACGCTCCGGACCAGGATCCCGTCCAGCGGGGCCAACTCGAGCGGGAGCTCGCGACCATGTCAGTCGACGATCTGCGCCGCTGGTGCAAGCAGCTCGATCCGGCACGAGCGCACCTTGGTCGCACCCAGCTGTTGCGCGCGATCGAGACCGCGCTGCTTTCCGGCTCGCGTATTAGCGATCTTCACTCGCGACACAACGCCGAGAAGGGAATTGAGGACGACCGCCAGGGACCTGCCTATCTGGTTGTGGATCCCGGGGCCGTTCTCGGGGGAGACTCGAGAATCGAGGCACGCGTTGATAAAATGCTGAGCGCAGGCTGGGCCGAAGAGGTGCGCGAGCTGATGCGCACGGTTTCTCCCAACGCACCGGCGTGGAAGGCGAGCGGCTACCAGGTAATGCGCAGTCACGTCGAGGGCGCGCTCGATTTGTCATCCGCTACTCAGCGGGTCATTATTGAGACAAGGCAGTACGCCAAGCGCCAACGCACGTGGTTCAGAAACCAGCTGCCAGCGGCGGCTGTAACGCATGTCAATCCAGACGACCCTCACGCTCTGACCATCGCGCGAGAGTGGTGGGAGAAAGCTGAGTGAAGATTGGAATTACCTGCTATCCGACGTACGGCGGATCGGGCGCCGTTGCGACGGAGCTGGGTATCGCGCTGGCGGATCGCGGACACGAGGTCCACTTCATCACTTACAGGCAGCCGTTTCGGCTTCCATCCTTTCTCCCGCGGATTTTCTTTCACGAAGTGGATGTTGGGCGCTATCCGCTGTTCGAGTTTCCTCCGTACGATCTCGCGCTCGCCGTGCGAATGCACGAAGTCGTTCGCACCCACGGGCTCGAGCTGCTGCACTGCCATTACGCCATTCCCCACGCCACGAGCGCGTGGATTGCGCGCGAGATGCTGCGCGAGACGAACGAAGACGTTCATCTCATAACTACGCTTCACGGGACAGACATAACCATTGTTGGTCAGGACCCTTCCTTCTTTCCGATCACCAAGTTCTCGATCGAGAAATCGGACCAGGTCACGGCTGTCTCCAGCTATCTGAAAGACGAAACCTGCCGGGCATTTGGCTGCGAAGGACTCGAGATCGACGTCATCCACAACTTCATCGATCCCGACGTCTACAACCGGGAGAAATATCCTCCGTTGCTCAAGAATCAGTTCGGGCGCTCGAAACCGATCCTGATGCACGTGTCGAACTTTCGGGCCGTGAAGCGCGTGCGAGAGGTGATTCGGATCTACTCGGAAGTGAATCGCCAGCTCCCGAGTGTGCTGGTAATGGTCGGTGACGGACCTGACAGGGCCGCCGCGGAAGAAGAGGCGCGCATGCTGGGCGTTGAAGATTCGGTGTCCTTTCTCGGGAAGCTCGAGCAGATCGCGCCGCTCCTCGCAGCGGCCGACCTGTTTCTGTTGCCGAGCCAAAGCGAGTCGTTTGGATTAAGCGCGCTCGAAGCGCTGGCGTCCGGCGTGCCCGTCGTGGGGTCGAATGCCGGTGGCCTTCCGGAAGTCGTTCGCGAAGGGGAGACTGGATTTCTCTGCACGGTGGGAGACATTCCCGGGATGGCCGTCGCCTCGCTCGAAATACTAGGGGATCCAAAACGCTGGGCCGAAATGAGTCGGCTTGCCAGTTCGGACGCGCGAGAGCGCTTCTCCCGCGACGCGATCGTAACGCAGTATGAGTCCCTTTATCGCACATCACTTCCCACCAACACTCGCCCCCCATGACTCCTTTCCAGGCCATTTTCCTAGGCATCATCCAGGGACTGTCGGAATTCCTGCCGATCAGCAGCTCAGCGCACCTCACCCTCGCGCCATGGCTCCTTGGCTGGGAAGACCCAGGGCTCGCGTTTGACGTCGCGCTCCATTTCGGGACTCTTCTCGCCGTCCTCTGGTATTTTCGATTGGAGTGGCTCGCGTTGATTCGCGCGGCGTTCGGAATCATCACGACCGGCCGCGTCGAAACGCCGGAAAAGCGTCGAGTCGTGTATCTGATCATCGCCACGATTCCCGGCGCGATAGGCGGACTCGTACTGCAATCGAAGGCGGAGTCAGCTTTTAGAAGTCCCGAGATCATTGCCATCGCCCTGATAGTCATGGGAGCGGTGCTTTGGATCGTGGATAAGCTCGTCGACCAGCGGCGGATACTCGGCGAGATGCGGTGGATCGATTCCCTTCTGATAGGGCTTTCTCAAGTCATCGCGCTCGTTCCGGGCGTGTCTCGATCGGGGGCCACGATTACGGCCGCGCGCGGGCTTCGCATCGATCGTGAGGCAGCGGCAGAATTCAGCTTTCTGATGAGCATGCCGATTATTGCGGCGGCCGTAGTTCTCGAGGGTCCAAAAGCGCTCCATCAGGGCGGGTTGACGAACGAGCTGATGTCCGGGGTTGTCGCATCGGCAATCAGCGGGTGGCTCGCGATCTCGATTCTGATGCGGTACGTGAGCCGGCACAGCTACGGCATCTTCGCGGCCTACCGCATCATTCTCGGCATCGCGGTGCTGGCGGTGGTGTACGCGCGCGGATAACCCCCCGCGCCTCGATGGCGCGACAGCAGCCGAACTGAAGGACGCACTGGACGTTCCACGAGTAGAGCTTCTGGAGTCAACGACCTCCACGATGGACGTCGCGCATCGACTGGCGGCCGACGGTGCGTTGGCGGGAACGCTGGTGATCGCAAACGAGCAGACGGCGGGGCGCGGGCGGGGCGGGAAGAGCTGGCAGTCCTCGGCCGAGGCGGGTCTGTGGTTGACGCTCATCGAGCGGCCGGCTGACACCTCGGGGCTCGATGTGCTTTCGATCAGAGTGGGAATCGCCGCCGCGGAATCTCTCGATCGATTCGCGGCGGAGCCGATTCGTCTCAAGTGGCCCAACGACCTTTATCTGGAGAAGGGGAAGCTCGCGGGTATTCTCGTTGAGGCGCGCTGGCGCGAGCAGTCCGTCGAGTGGATCGCCATCGGAATGGGGCTCAATGTCAGGCCCCCAGCGAACATCGAAGGTGCCGCGGGTCTTGAACCGGGGACGGCGCGCGTCGATGTTCTTCTGGAGCTCATACCTGCCCTGCGTGCCGCAGCCGGCGCGACCGGTCCGCTTGACGCGGGCGAGATGGAGGAGTTCAATGCCCGGGATCTGGCGCGGGGGAAGGCGTGCACCCAGCCCGCGCTCGGTCGTGTCGCGGGGATCTCGGCGACAGGCGAGCTTCTGGTGGCGCTCGCCGATACAGTAGCTCCGTTCCGGTCCGGCTCTCTCGTATTACAGGATTCTCAATGATCGTCGTTTTCGACGTCGGCAACTCCGAGATCACGATCGGAATCTTCAGGGGCGAAGAGCTCGTGTCGCATTGGCGTCTCACCACCGCCGCACCTCGCACTGCCGACGAGCTCGCGATTCTGATTCGTTCCATCACTGGCGACGCAATCGCATCGGCGGAGGGGATCACGGGGTCGGCGATCTGCTCGGTGGTGCCGGCCTTGACCCCGATGTTGGCAGAGGCGTGCGAAATGTGCTTCGGCCGGAAGCCGGTGATGATCGACGCGCGGGCCAAGCTGCCGGTGAAGCTGGACGTCGAGGAGCCATTCACCGTGGGCGCTGACCGAGTTGCCAACACGCTCGCGGCGAGCAGGATCTACAAGCGTGACGCCATTGTGGTCGACCTTGGAACCGCTACGACCTACGATTGCATCACAGCGGAAGGGACCTTTCTGGGCGGGGTGATCCAGCCTGGCATCATGATCTCGGCCGACACGCTTTTCCGACGCACCGCGCAGCTTCCGGCGACGGACATCGTGCCGCCCAGTCGCGTCATCGCCCGACGCACCGACGAGTGCATTCGCGCCGGGGTCCTTTACGGCGCCGTAGACTCGATCGACGGAATCGTTCGGCGGATAAAAAAGGAGTGGCCGACCAGGAATGTCCCCCTTGTTCTGGCCACCGGCGGCATGGCCGAATCCATCCACCCACATTCCTCCGAGCTGGAGCTGGTAGACCCCTTTTTGACCCTGAAAGGCATACGCCTTGGGTACGAAATCCTGGCCGGCTGACGCTTAGGACCGCCCCGCGGCACCCGCGGGGGGCCCGGTGGGTTGACGGAAGGCTCCAAAATCAGTTATGTTGTGGTCTTAGCACTCAGTACTGTCGAGTGCTAACAACGACGTTTCCTAACCAACCAGCCACATTCTCAGCAGAAGGGCAGCTAATTATGGCTACAAAAACACAATCGAGCACCAAAGTCGCCCCCCTCGCAGACCGCGTCATGATCAAAGCGCTCGAGGAGACCGAGCAGAAGCGCGGCGCGTTGTTCATCCCCGATACCGCCAAGGAAAAGCCGCAACAGGGTGAGATCATCGCCGTCGGCCCCGGCCGCTACGAGAAGAACGTTCGCGTTCCGATGGAGCTCAAGGTCGGTGACAAGGTTCTGTACGGAAAGTACAGCGGAACCGAAGTCACGATCGACGCCGAGACTTACCTGATCCTCCGCGAGTCCGATGTTCTCGCGGTCGTCGCCTAACCAGACACCTAAGAGCGATTCATATGGCAGCCAAAGAACTACACTTCAATACCGATGCTCGCGCGGCTCTCAAGCGCGGCGTCGACCAGCTCGCGGAAGCCGTCAAGGTTACGCTTGGCCCAAAGGGACGGAACGTCGTCATCGACAAGAAGTTCGGTGCGCCGACTGTCACCAAGGACGGCGTGACAGTGGCCAAGGAGATCGAGCTCTCGGATGCACTCGAGAACATGGGCGCGCAGATGGTGAAGGAAGTCGCGACCAAGACTAGCGACCTCGCCGGCGACGGTACCACCACAGCGACCGTTCTCGCGCAGGCGATTTTCCGCGAAGGCCTCAAGAATGTCACCGCCGGCGTCAATCCGATGGCGCTCAAGCGCGGCATCGATGCAGCGGTCACCGCGATCGTCGACGAGCTCAAGAAGATGAGCGTGCCGACCAAGGGCAAGAAAGAGATCGCGCAGGTTGGTTCGATCTCGGCCAACAACGACAAGGAAATCGGCGATCTGATCGCCGACGCGATGGAGAAGGTTGGCAAGGACGGAGTGATTACTGTCGAGGAGGCAAAAGGCCTCGAGACGACGCTGGAGACCGTGGAAGGCATGCAGTTCGATCGCGGCTACCTCTCGCCGTACTTCGTCACCGATCCGGAGAAGATGGAAGCGGCGCTCGAAGACGCGCTGATTCTCATTCACGACAAGAAAATTTCGTCCATGAAGGATCTTCTCCCCATCCTTGAAAAGGTCGCGCAGATCGGGAAGCCCCTGCTTATCATCGCCGAGGACATCGAGGGTGAGGCGCTGGCGACTCTGGTCGTCAACAAGCTCCGTGGCACTCTACGAGTTGCCGCGGTCAAGGCCCCTGGCTTTGGTGATCGCCGTAAGGCGATGCTCGAGGATATCGCAGTCCTCGCGGGCGGCCAGGTGATCTCCGAGGAAGTCGGATTCAAGCTCGAAAACGCAGTCGTGACCGATCTTGGTCGCTCCAAGCGGATCGTCGTCGATAAGGAAACCACCACCATCATCGATGGCCAGGGCGACGAGGACAAGATCAAGGGACGCATCAAGGAGCTCAAGGCCGCGATCGAGAAGACGACCTCCGATTACGACCGTGAGAAGCTCCAGGAGCGTCTGGCGAAGCTCGCCGGCGGTGTGGCGGTCATCAACGTTGGTGCCGCGACCGAGAGCGAGATGAAGGAGAAGAAGGCGAGAGTCGAGGACGCGCTCCATGCGACCCGCGCGGCCGTGGAAGAAGGCATCGTCCCGGGCGGCGGCGTAGCACTCGTGCGCGCTCAGAAAGCGCTCAAGAATCTCAAGCTAGCCGAAGCCGACGAGCAGATCGGTGTCGACATCATCCGTCGCGCGATCGAAGAGCCGATGCGGATCATCGTCGTGAACGCGGGTGGTGAAGGCTCGATCGTAGTCGAGAAGGTTCGCCAGTCAAAGGAGAACAACTACGGCTACAACGCTCTCACCGATGAGTACGAGGATCTGGTTCTGGCCGGCGTCATCGACCCGACCAAGGTCACGCGCACGGCGCTGCAGAACGCTGCGTCGATCGCCTCGCTGCTTCTTACGACGGAAGCGATAATCGTCGAGAAGAAGGAGCCTGCTGGTTCTGGTGCTCAGGGCGGCGGTGGTGCTCCGGGCGGAATGGGCGGGATGTACTAGACTTTGCCTGGCAGGAACTCGAACGGGAGCCGCAGCAGCGGCTCCCGTTTTTGTTTGTGGTTACCTCGCCGACCTTGACCCAGTCACCTGATCGCGATATTATCTCAAAACAATTGAAGACCCTGTGGTAATTTGCCGCGTATTGCAGCCACGTTAAATAATTGCTAAAAAGCGAGGAACGCCCGCGGCCACACAGCCACGGGCGTTCTGCTTTATGCGCATTAACCAGACTCCCCCCATGACTTTCGAAATCGCTGGACCCCGTGGCGCGCCGGTCATTGCAGTACTCGGCGGCATCTCGGCCTCGAAGCACGTCACATCGTCGGTTTCAGATCCGTCTCCCGGATGGTGGGAAGAAGTGGTCGGACGCGGCCGCGCAATCGATACTCGACGGTTTCGCGTCCTTGGCATCGATTACGTAACTAGGGGAAAGGACGCGGCGCCGGTGACGACAACCGATCAGGCAGAAGCCCTTGCTGCGGCGCTCGACGAGTCCGGAGTTCGGAGGCTGCAAGCAGTCGTAGGCGCATCCTATGGGGGAATGGTCGCCCTCGCCTTCGGCGCCAGATTCGCGGCACGCGCAAGGCGTCTGATCGTGATCAGCGCGGCCCACGAAAGCGATCCGATTGCGACCGCGCTCCGGCATCTCCAGCGCCGCGTCGTCGCGCTTGGAAGCGAAGTCGGCCGGGAGCGCGACGGATTGGCGATCGCGCGCGGCATCGCGATGACGAGCTACCTCACGGCTCGGCATTTCGATGAGCGGCTCGGGGAGAGTGATCGGGCCGATTCGCGCCTTGTCGAGCATCGGATAGGGAGCTACCTGAGAACGCGCGGAGAACAGTTCGCCGAAGAGTGGACGTCAGAGAGATACAACGCGCTGTCACTCTCGCTCGACCTCCACAAGATCCGGCCCGAAGACATCACGGTGCCGACGACTGTGATTGCCGTCAGTGCCGATCGGCTCGTGCCACTCGCCCAAAGTCGCGAGCTCGCGCACAGACTGGGCGGGCCCAGCCAGCTCATCGAGATCGACTCATCGCTCGGCCACGACGCGTTCCTGGGTGATTCCTCCCGCATTTCGCCGTTTGTGAGCGAGCTGGTTCAACTCGAAGAGGAGTTGGTGTCATGACCGACGAGATCAGACACTCCTCGGCGCGGCCTCCGCGGCAGCCGGCAACGCGCGCCGTGCGCGCGGGCATAGCGACCGACCTGCACCACGGCGCGGTGGTGCCTCCGATCCATCTCTCTTCCACATTCGCCTTCGAGGGGTTTGGCAAGAAGAGGCTCTACGACTATACGCGCACCGGCAATCCGACCCGCGAGCACCTGGCCAACGCACTCACCGAGCTCGAAGATGGAGAGGGGGCAGTGGTGACGAGCACCGGGATGTCGGCGGTGGCACTGGTGCTCCAGCTCGTACGCCCCGGAGATCTCGTGCTCGCCGCACACGACTGTTATGGCGGTACCCATCG